>JAFUZX010000102.1 GCA_017476405.1 Alphaproteobacteria bacterium
ACTCAGCGTCGATCTCGTCCTCCGTCGTCAGATCGATCATGTCGTCATGTCTGTGCAGACTCCTAAGCTGGTCAAGCTCGTACATCGTGAACGGGCAGAGAATCGTTATATTATCATGTGCCATCTTGTCGAGCACCAGCAGCATCTCGGTAGCGAGTCGATCGAGCTCGCGCTGCAACCCTTCATCATTCAGCCACAGGATTTGTCGGGCAAACTTGCACACCCTGCTAACTCCGACCTCCAGTCGGTCCCTGTCCATGCCGTCCATGGTCGCCATGGTCCTCAAAATCCGCACCCAAGTCACTCCTTGCTCTGCGTAGTCACTCATTGCGGAAATGAAGTGTTCCGTAGTGTTATTTTTGTGGGAAAGATTTTACCGATAACGATTGCAACCGACCATTTAATCAAATGACAACGAGGAGGAGCACCGCGGAGATGTTCAACGAACTTCAACGGTTCGAAACTGGAATGGATCAGAGAATGAGGATTATGGAGGACAGGATACAACAACTGACTGCAAAGTTGGACCAGCTTGCGCTAATGTTGCTGAACGAGCAGAGAGGTTGGATGCCGCAGTTGCAAAGAGACATCAGGGATTTGCCTAACGTTTTGCACAGAACTTTTGGTTAATAAAAACTATAAGTTCTCAATTTCTATTGAATTTGCACTAGTTTAAAATAGCTGCAATTAGTTGCAAGATTTTGCACTAGTTTAAAATAGCTGCACGAATTTGCAAAATTGAATGCTAACGTACGGTCTCAAAAATCATTGAACGATGGAGACGACGGAGACCGCGATCTGGACGCCGCTAGTCAAGAAGAACACTCACAGGCGGAACACAACAACACTTGTGCAACGTGAGAGGTTAGCCGAGGCGTTGATCAATGCCAAATGGCGAAAACATAAGTAAACGAAAACTTTTTCTACTTCCAAAATGGATGCAAGTGATGATTCCGATATTGGTGAGAAAGTTGAAGCCAAGATCGAAAGTGAGCCGCCAAAACCGAAACGGAAGCGCAACAATTTGTCCCAAGGTGAGCGTTTTCGCCTGATCCAAGCCTTCCAAAATGGCAAAACTGACAAGTACTACAATGTTGTGCACGACAAAAAGCGCCAAGGGGAGTACAGGATTGTCAAAAGGCGCAAGCCACTTGATATCCCCGAAATTGACGAGCAAGTTGGCGAAATGCCTGCCAAGATCGAAAATGAGCCGCCAAAAACGCAAACTGCAGGGGAACTTCTTAAAGAAGACAAGCCATCTGTCGGCATAGAATTCTTTAGTATGCAGTCTAACTTGAACAATTCGATTCAAAGGGAGCTGCAATCTCTATCTGAGAAGTACGATCAGCTAAGCAAGAAATTCGAGAAGTCAAGACGGGAGCAGCCCAAAGTTGTAAAGAAGGTGAGAAAGGAGAGCAGTAGTGATGACTACCAAGAAATAGAGGAGAGGGAGTACATCAACCCAGAGCCGCCCCAGCCAGAGCTGCCGCCAAAACCACGATTTTGGCGCCCTCGCATAGATATCAGGGACTTTTAATTATTTTTAAATGGGCAAAGACGACAAGAACAAGAAGGGAAAGAAGTCCCAGAAGCCACAGGGGAGAGTTACTGGCAAGACTGGCAATTCAGTCATGGCACAACCAGCTGGACCGCCACCGAACTTTGGCTTGGCAGGGCTAGCTACAGTCATGGAGATGCAACGATTAACACAGGAACGTAAAGGCTTGGAAGAACAAATGAAACTACAACAAACTCAGCACCAAATCATAGGAATCCGAAACATCATGATGGACGCAGCGATGCAAAAGCAGTGGGAGGAACAAGGAGCCCAAGAAATGAGGAACAAAAATCTACAGCACGCTCAACAGTTGGAAGTAGAGCGCATTGAGCTAGATAGGCGTGACCGCCAATTAACGTATGAAAGGGAGAACCCAGACATCGATAAGGAGGCGGACATTACTCGAAGACAAATGCATGTGGACGCGCTAAACCGACTGAACGATCTGCAGGAACAGTTGCAAACGGCGGAAGCGCGGAAGCGTGAACTTCATGCTCAAGTCAAGATGCGCGACAAACAATTGGAACAAAAAGCTATCGAAATCAAAACCAAAGCTGATGAGCTGGAAGCGGTCAATAAAGAGCTAGAAAGGCTTCATGCAGTTGAGGCGGAGAACCGTGCAATCAAAGACAAAGCTGCTGCGATTGACGCAAGGCTGGAAAGGAAACGCACCAAACTCGCAGCCTTAGCCGATCAAAAAGCCGAGAACAACAGATTGACTCAACAGCTGGTCGATCTGGAAAAAGACCGAAAAAGGATAATAGCGGAATATGACGCTCGCAGTAAACAGTTGGATGAAGCGAATGCCAAACTTAAGGTATTCGGCGAACAGAAGGGTGAGCATAACGACTTGCTTAAAAAGATCACTAACCTTGAGCTCGAGCGTACGAGAATGGAAATGGAAGTCAAAAACCGCGATATGCGGCTGGAGCAACTGAACGCCCAGCTCACAGAAACAGCGAAAC
>JAFUZX010000103.1 GCA_017476405.1 Alphaproteobacteria bacterium
CAATGTAATTTTCACCTGCCAAACGTTGAGCATCAAGGCTGTTGAACTCCTGTTCCAGACCGTCTTCGCAGGATTTTCTCGTATAAACAGCACAACGAATAAATTTCTGTTCCATTATTTACTTACTCCAAAGAATTTAAGACCATTCCACTTAGTTCCCGCAATTTTTGTGGCAATTGCCGAAAGCGATTTATAAACAGTTCCCTCGTACGAAAACCCCTCATTGACGACCATTACTTCATGAATTTTATCTCTGTATTCTTTCGTAATTTTTGTGCCGATCAATGGACTGAATTTGCGTGTTTTCTTGGCTGTTACAGTTTTTTCTTTCGTAACCTCCTTTGCGCAGTTTCTGATTTTATTCTCAGTTTCAGCATCTAAACCGCCATAAGCAAGTTCTTGAATATTATAGGCGATTTTAGCGATCATGTATTTTCGACTCATAATTTCAGGATCTCCTTCAAACATTGTGCGCCAGACTTTCAATAACTCTTTTTCAGATTGTTTCTGCAAGTTCGTAATACGTTTTAAAATTTCAAAATCATCTTCTGCCCGTTTCATTTATTTTTCTCCAATGGGTCAACTAATTCCTGAATATTACCTCTCCAAACGCGATTAAAGTCAAGGTCGAATTTCAAGTTTCTCGCTGTATTTGTAGACTTTTTCGCTTTTACATACCTAACGATCGCTTTACAGATTATTTTTGACAATATTTCTGGCTTTGTAGGAATTTTTACCTCATTTTTCATGATTCCACCTTATCCTAACAAAATTTTGCCTGAAATTACGTAGACTTTTTTATTTCCGTATGGAGTCCACTTTTGCTGTCGATAATCTCCGTTGTGATCTTTCAACAAAAATCCTTTGTCAATGAGCAGTGAAATTACAGATTTTCGGTTGAAACTTTTGCAGATTTCGTTTTGAAACACCGATGACGACACGAAAAAAGTTACGGCATCCTGATAAACGGATTTATAGTCTGCCATGTTGCTGATTTTCTGGTCTTTGAAGCCGTCTAAATCGAAAAAACGACTGTGAGCGTGCAATTCAAAAAATGATTTCACATGTTCCAGAATCTGGCGATTTTCGTCATCTCCGACGCCTTCTTTATCCTCAAGCCAAGAATTGAAGCATGCAACAGCAGCTTGGTAAGCGGTGTTCGGTTTCCAGCAAATTATGCCGTATTTTATCGCCAGTTCACCTGCGAATCCGACAAACATGAAATGCTCAAATGCTCGCATGTCCTGACCTTCTGCATTCGCAGGTAAGTACAAAGTTTTGAGACGTTGAAATTCTTCCTCGTACATTTTCTTAATACTTGACTGATATTTCAGGACTTCTTTGATGAAAGCGATCGATGCGACTCCATAATATTTCGATGCTTTTCCTCGAAGATAATCTGAAAATTCCGCACCATCCTGAAAGCCCATAAGATTTTCAAAAATACCGAAGCTCTTATCAGATGCCTTTGCAGGAATATTCAAAAAACGAACTTTCTGACCAGCTTTTGAA
>JAFUZX010000104.1 GCA_017476405.1 Alphaproteobacteria bacterium
AAGAAAATGAAAAAAAATTTTGCTATTTACTTTGTTTGCTGTTTCAAACGCAATAGCTATGTCTCCTAAGGATTTAATTGAACTCTCAAGGCAAGATAATCCTCCGGAAGCACAACTTCGAGCTGTATTTAATCAAGGTATTATCGATTTTGGAAAAACGGTTGCATTTGAACGCCTTCGTGAGAATCCGTCGGCCTTCTTTGCACAAATAGATATCGAAAAAACAAGAGAAAAAATCGAGAATGCTTCATATACGGCAAGGAATAGAGTAAAAGATTGGCAGATTACTGAGATGAACATTATATCAAGAAATGTTTCAGTGAGTAAAAAATGCCTGTCAACAAGTTGATTCAAATTTTGGATATGCCACACCATATTCTTGGCTTCCTTTCGTAGATCATGCTCGTATTGTCGACGCCGACAGCTATATTAACGGACTTTTCTTGGAACGTAAACGAAAAAACGACCTATTATCTTGTTTAAACTCTGATTTTGACTTTGACGTTGATGTTGAAAACAAAAAGCCTTTTTTATCTTTAACGAAATCATGAAATTTGCCGATCTCGTACAAGGGCGATTCCTTCTGCTAATTTTTTTTGTATTCATTGCGCCTTTTTCCTTACGTCTTTTAAAGATATTTCTGGATATACTCCTAACACTAACAGTTTATCTATTCCGGCGTAAGGATATTAACTATTTCAAAAATGTACCCCCAAAAGTATCCCTTTTTATATGCAGCTTAAGGCGGTTTTTTAAAGCTTTTTTCAGACTAACCAATTACTATTATGCACTGAAATTTCAAAGAGTATATAGACTAAGATAAATTTTTTCGGATTAAATAAAACGCAAACTTGGCGTCCCCTAGGGAATTCGAATCCCTGTTGTCGCCGTGAGAGGGCGATGTCCTAGGCCACTAGACGAAGGGGACTAATAAATACAGCAATTTAAAAATCCACAGATAAGGTGTGAACAGACAGAATACTACTTTGTATTAAACGTTATGTCAAGGTATATAACGAGAATAACTTTTTATAATAAAATATTTGAAAAGTAATTTATCAGCTTACTTTATGAGTTTTGGAACACAAAAAAACAGAGTCATACCTCTATTTATGATATGACTCCGCATATATGGATAATTAACTTTATTATCTACGTATAAATGAAAAACGATTTTGTCGTACAGGTTGTACTTGCTGTACAGCAGGTTGCTGAACAGGAACTTGAACCGTATTACCACTTGTTTGCGTTTGCTGGAACATCCAAGGTGTGGCTGTAGTAGCCGTTGCTCCAGTTTGAATCGTTGTGTTTTGAGTTACCGGTGTATTTACTGCTGGGGTGTTAACACTTACATCTCCTCCCATGATTTTTTGCAACTGTGTTAAAATTTGAAATACATAGTATGTATTTATAACAATTTCATCATTAGAATTTTCTTGTAACTCAGGTATTTCTAAATCATTAAATTGATCTTCGAAATCTTCAAAAATATCTTCACCCGCAGTGTTTTTTAAATTTGTATATGCGTTATAATTTGCGTTGAAACTTGTCACAGCTTTAGATGCTTTAGAAACAAGTTTGCTCTTCTTTTCTGATTGATAAATATCTTCCAGAGCATTTTTTAATTTACTTAATAAATCTTTAAACGCTTTTGCGTTTGTGTCTTTAGTAAGTTTATTTGTTTTTAAAATATTTTCATATGTTTTTTGAGCTGTTACAAAGTTATCATATAATTCTTTTGCTTCTGTTCCGGTATATTTTTCGTTTACTAAGTTAACTCCGAACGCTTTTTGCAAAGTTGCCATTGTTACCTTGTTTTTTCTCGTAAATATACTTGCGTCAGCGTTATCTACTAGGATAGTGCCTAATAAAGATGCTAAAACTACTGTTGTCGCTAATTTTTTCATTATTTTTTCTCCTTTTCTTTTTCTAATAATATTTCATATGATATAGACAATTAATTTATAAAAAGTTAATTTTTATAAAATTTCGAAAATTTTATTATTGCTTATAAGTATTTTTTGTATGGAAATTCTTTCGTTATTATGATAGTATCGCACACGTTTCGATTATAATCGAATTGATTATTAACTTTAAAAAAGGGTGTTTTATAAAACATGAATCTTTATGAAATTATTTTTATAGGTCGTCAGGATCTTTCTCAGCAGCAGATAGAAGCGCTTGGAGTTAATCTCGGGTTGTTTGTGTCTCAAAATGGAGGTGAGGTTTCTCGTAGTGAATATTGTGGTTTTCGCACGCTTGCTTATCCAATTAAAAAGAATCACAAAGGGCATTATTATATCATGCAAATAAAGGCTTCACCGGAAGTCGTTGCGGAGTTAGATCGCACCATGAAAATTAATGAAGATATAATTCGCTTTATGATCGTAAAAGTTAATAAATTTGATGAAAAGGATAATCTTATTACTCAAGTAAAGGCCTTTGTAGATGAATTTGGTATGGTGAAGGATAAAGGTTATCGTTCAGCGTCTTATAATAACAATAATAACAAAGATTCCGCTGAAAATATTGATCAAGCGGAAAAAACTGCCGTTGTGGAGTAAATTAGATGGAAAATAACGAAAAAAGCAAAATTAAGGATAAAAATTTAGTTGGCAGAAAACGTCAGACATCTTATAAAAGAAAAGAATGTCCGGTAGAGAGTGGAGCAGTGATCGTTGATTATAAGGACGCAAGGTCTCTTCAGAAATTCACTTCCGAAAGAGGAAAAGTTTTGCCACGTCGAATCTCTTCAGTATCTTCTCGAGGACAGAGAAAATTGGCTACAGCTATAAAGCGTGCGCGTTATCTCGCTTTATTGCCGTATGTTGCGGATTAAAAGTTTTATAAAAACAGAATTATGTTACAAAAGGTTCTGTTAAATTTTATTGAATATAGAGGGGCGATTTTCCTAGGAATAGGATGCGCCCTTTGGTGTTTATTAAGTGGAATCTTTTTTAACGGATTTTTATTGTTTCTAGCCGGAATTCCGATTTTTTATTCATATTTCGCTTATGGACAACAGAATGGTTGGATTTCCACATTTCTTGCAACAGTAATTATTTCTTTATTTTTTCCTAAGGTTTTAATTGCTGATATATTTTTGAATATTTTTATACTTTCAGCTGTTGTCGCTCATATTTCTTTGAAAAATATAGTAAGTAACAAAAAAGTTTGGTGGTATCCGGAAAATTTCTTACTGCGAGATTTCATTATTTTATCGTCAATTGTTTTATTATTAATGGCTTTTTCTTTTCGTACGGAAGATTCTGTTACAAAGTTGTACGAAGATGCTGTTAAGTTAATATTTAATAATAACAATAATGATATCTTATATCAAACACTTGTGACTTCAACTGTAAAGTCATTAATGAAATATTTCCTCGGAATGACTGTGTTTTTTAATATGATTACTACGTTATTTAATATGCAAATAGCTTATCGATTAGTTAAAAAATATTCTAAAACAAATATCAGACCGGCATTTGATGGATATAATCTTTCAATATCAAATTGGTTGGCTGTGTATCCTCTTGTCGTGTTTACTTTATCTAAGATATTTTCAGCTTACTCGTATATATTTTGCGGTTTATTTGTAATTGGATTATTTGCTCTGATGCTTGCTGGTTTCTCATTTTTAAATTTCGTCGCAAAGAAAAAACGAGTAAGAAATACCACAAAAATAATGTTAATTTTATTATTATTTGTTTTCCCTCTGCAAATAAGTTATCTGGCCGCTTTTATTGGTATTATCGATAGTTTTTATCCGCTGCGAGAAAAATTATTTTATAAAAACTAATTCTATTTTTCAGATTTATGATGTCTTGGATTTTTCATGTATTGAACATCAAGTGCTTTTAATTTTCTATGTAAAGCAGATCGTTCCATTCCAATGAAATTTGCTGTTTGAGATATATTTCCTGAAAAACGGTTAACTTGTGCTTTTAAATAATCGGATTCAAAGCATTCTTTTGCTTCTTTTAATGGAAGGGTAATGAATTTTGCTATGTTAAGCGATTCAAATTTATCTTTAGTATTTACCGTTAATTCATTTGGAAGCATAGTTTCGTCAATTTGTGAGCTGTTACTATCGCTTGAATTAATGAGCGAGCTTTCAACTATGTTTTTTATCTGATGGATATTTCCCGGCCAATCATATGCTTGTAGAATAGCCAGGGCTTTTTCAGAAAATTGTTTTGGTTTAAGGTTAAATAACTCTTCAGATCGTGACATATACCAATTGATTATGGGAATGATATCTTCACGGCGTTCAGTCAAGCTCGGTATATTTATTTCCGAAATTTTTAATCTGTAGAACAGTTCGGGACTAAATTCATTCATTTTTGATGATTCATTATCTGTTGTACTACATATAATTCTGACATCAGAGTAAATATTTCTTGATGTCAACTGTAATTTCCCGCTTTGCAGGAACATAAGTAATTTACGTTGAGAATCTACACTGAGTTTATCGATATCTTCAAGAAAAATAGTTCCTCCAGCGGCTTTTTCAAGATATCCATATGATTTATCTGTACCAAAGAGTTCATCATCGAAGCTTTTTGAATATGAGCTTGCCATACAATTTACAGTAACAAAATTACAATCTTTTCGTGATGAATGTTTATGAATTCTGTAAGCAATTGAGTCTACGCCAATACCAACAGGGCTTTTTATAAAAACTCGACTATTGGAATTTGCAATTTTATCTATTGTTGATTTTATGCTATTTGCGAATATAGAAGTGCAGACGGAAAATATATCAGAACAAAGTCTGTCATTTTTTAGTGAATTATTTTCAGTTTTTAATTTGTGAAATTCGAGCGTTCTTGTACATGTAAGAAGCAATCGATCTATAACAAATGGTTTTTCTAAGAAATCAAAAGCACCTTTTCTTAAAGCATTCATTGCGATATCAATTGTGCCGTGTCCTGAAATTATCACTACAGGGAGTTCTGAATTTATATTTTTTAGTTTATCTAATATTTTAAAACCAGCTGACTCATCATCTTTTATCCATAAATCAAGGAACGCAAGATCTGGCATGTTAGATTTTGCTGAGCTAATCGCTTCTTGTTCGTTCGCCGCTAAATATGTTTGATAACCTTCGTCGGATAATACTCCTGAAATTAATGATCTGACTTCTGCGTCATCATCTATAATAAGAATTTTTGCGTTTGTTGTATTCATTATGTTCCTTTTCTTATGTGCTTTTCGGTATTGATATGCTTACTTTAGCTCCTCCGAGAATACTATCACCAAATAATAATTCTCCGCCATGATCTTCTTGTACTATCTTTTTTACAATAGCTAACCCTAATCCTGTACCTTTAGGCATAAGCGTAAAATATGGAGTCGCAAGAGATTCCATTTTTTCTTTTGGAAGGCCAGGACCATTATCTTCAACAGAAATAATTATTTTACTACTTTCTTCTTCAATACTAATTTGCACTTTTTTATCATTTTTATCAATTGTGTTGAGCGCATTTATTGCGTTCTTTATTAAATTAACTATAGATTGATGCAATAGTCGCTCATCAACGTTAGTTATCACATCAGTATTTTTTTCAATTAACTTAATTTCTGTATTTTCAGCTGCATTTTGGATAAAGAAAACAGCTTGTTTGCAAATTTCATATATATTGTGGGGGCGCAGAATAGGGTCGGGGAGTCTTGAAAATTGAGTGAAACTGTCAATTAAACGTTTTATGTCGCCGACTTGTCGTATAATAACGTCAATCAATTCTGAGAATGTTGAGTTTTCAGTTTTTATTTGGGATATATATTTTCTTCGAATTCGTTCTGCTGATAATTGAATTGGTGTTAATGGATTTTTTATTTCATGGGCTACACGTCTGGCGATTTCCGACCATGCGGCTTTTTTTTGC
>JAFUZX010000105.1 GCA_017476405.1 Alphaproteobacteria bacterium
GATCTTCCGATCGGTCAGCGATATTTTCTGCCGACAGAAATTGAAGATCCGGGAGAACTTTTGATGCTTGAAAATTGCGTGCCTCTGATTCGCACGGGAAATACAAAACACGCTTGTTCTTTCGTTGTAACGTTTTAGGAGACAGAAATGACGACAGAAAATTTTTACAATCGATTTGATTCCGCGAAAAAATACACGAAAGCTCTGTTTCGCTCAAGTCAGCATTTGCAAGCAGCGGAATTAAATGAAATGCAGGAATACGCAAGCCATGCAATTAAAGAAATAGGCGATGCGCTTTTCAAAAGCGGAGATGTCATCAGCGGATGTACTTGCGTAATCGACTCAGACACAGGCGCAGTCACGGTTGAGGCAGGCAAGATTTATCTTAATGGCTTGGTTCGCGATGTTCATGAAGGAAATTTAGAAATTCCGACAAATGTATCTGTGAAAATCGGCGTTTATTTCAAAGAAAGAACCATAACCGAACTTGAAGATCCTGATTTAAGAGATCCTGCGGTCGGAACAACAAACTATCAAAATCCCGGAGCAGCAAGACTTCAATACACAACGACTTGGGGTTATCAACTGGCGGAAACTTCGGAAAGTGACTCCGAATTAGGAGAATTTTATACAATATATAATGTCGAGAACGGGGTTTTGGTTCAGAAAGCCTTAGCTCCGCAATTGGATTCTGTCAGTTCTGCGTTAGCTCGTTACGATGACGAAAGCAATGGTTCTTATGTCGTAAAAGGCATGAATGTCACCTGTTTATCTGCTGATTCTGAGGAACAAATTTTCTCAATAAATGAAGGAAAAGCGCATGTAAACGGTTACGAAGTCGGCTTAGATCATTCCTTGCGTTCAGTTTTTCCAAACGAATATGACATTCAAACTGTGGATTCAGATCCGTACATTTTTGAACCAGATGCGCTCGGCAATATGACTATTCATTTGAATTACACGCCTCTTGCTGAAATAAAAACAGTTGATGTAACAGCGGAAAAGAAAGTTAATCTTACTCATGGAAGTTATTCAGGTGCATTCGATCCGATCCCTTCAACTGCTGTATTGGAGATCATACAAATAAAGCAAGGAAACACAATTTATGTTAAAGGAACAGACTATAAATTAACAGCAGGTCAAGTCGATTGGTCGCTTTCAGGCTCTGAGCCTTCGCCGGGAAGTTCATACGAAATAATTTATCGTCATCGCACGCAATTAACTCCGACAAATATCACTGACACAAGCTTTGATATTTCAGGGTCTGTTGACGGCACGATGGTTCTTGTAACTTATTCTTGGAAAATGCCTCGCTATGACATCATAACCATTGATGCTGAGGGCATTGTTCGCAGAATTAAAGGCTTGGCGCATCCTTGGACGCCTGTCATTCCGAAAGCTCCGAACGGTCAGCTAATTTTAGCGCAAATTTATCAGGATTGGGCAGCAAATACGAAGCCGAAAGTTACGAATAACGCAATTCGGGTTGTTCAAATGGCTGATATTGAGTCCATGAAAAACATGATCATGGATTTGTATTATCTTATCGCTCAGGAACAATTGAAAAATGATGCGAATGCTAGCGATCCGACTGCGAAAAAAGGAATTTTTGTTGATCCGTTTTTTGATGACGATATGCGAGATCAGGGAATTGCTCAAACAGGAGCGATTGTCGACAACAAACTAATGCTTCCGATAACGACAGAAGTTCATGATTTTGCGAAAGATCAGCAGGTTTACATGCTGCCTTATACGTTGGAAGCAGTGATTTCTCAAGAGTTACAGACGGGATCTATGAAAATAAATCCTTACAATGCGTTCGATCCGATTCCTGCAGATTTAAGCATAGTTTTAAATGTCGACCACTGGACTGAAGTTCAAACTCAATGGTTAAGCGCGATTACTTACACATATTACAGTCGCGGTTGGGGCGGAAGTTCATCTTCTAATCAGCTGGTGAGCTCATCGACAAAGAAAATCGCATATATGAGGCAACAGAGTCCGAAATTTGTGGTCGAAGGGCTGAAACCGGGCGAAAGAATCTCAAAAATCAAATTTAACGGAATTGAAATAGCAGCAAGGGAGGCAGAATAATGGCATTAGAGGCAGACAGAAACGGCGTCGCAAATGGTTTATTCACTGTGCCTTCAGGCGTTCCTTCGGGGACAGTTCAGGTTGAAGTATTAGGCGATCAAGGCAGTCGAGGCACGGGAACTTACACAGCAAGCGGAACAATTACGACCGAACAAAGACGCATCGTGAACACGGTTTATTATCGATACGATCCTCTGGCACAGACGTTTACGCTATCTGAAGGAAGACATGTTGCTGGCGTTGATTTATGGTTCAAAAAGAAAGGCACTTCAAGAGTTCTTGTTCAAATTAGAGAAACAACGGCGGGATTTCCGAACCAAAATATCATAGCTCAGGCGAGCATTAAGCAATCGCAAATCAGTTTAACATCTTACACGAGAGCAACTTTCCGACCTATTTGGCTTGAACCTAACGTTGAATATGCGATTGTTGTTTTAACTGATGATTCTCAAACGGCTTTAGCAATCTGCGAACTCGGGAAATACGATGAAATTCACAGAAGATACGTAACAGCGCAGGCTTATCAAGTCGGAGTTTTACTTTCGTCATCAAACGCCAGCACTTGGACAGCACATCAGGAAATGGATTTAGCTTTTCGGCTTCTGGCTTGTAAATTTACAGAAAACAGTTTGGAAGTCAATCTCGGAGGCGTTACAACATCACGAAATACCGATCTTTTAGTGAAATCCACAATCGAAAGAGTCGCTTCGGAAACAGATGTCGAATTTTCACTGACTAATATGAACGGAAACACGAACACGCTTTCCGAAGATATGCCTGTTTCTCTCAGAGAGGAACTTTCAGGCGATGTTTCTTTCAAAGTTAAGCTCAAAGGCAGCCAAAAACATTCACCTGTTCTGTATCAAGGCGTTCAACTAATGCTCGGAACTCAGGCTGAAACAGCGGATTACGTGACGCGCGCAATTCCTGCAGGTACAAATACGACTGTTCGCATTGTTTACGATTCTTACACGCCCGGAAATTCTCAGGTAAAAGTTTATTTTCAACAGCCGGATTCAACGTGGTCGCTAATTCCTTTAACCGAAGGTTCTCCGATTGGTGATGGCGAAGAAGAACATACTCATATTCTCGAGAATTACAATCAGGCGACAGTGCGAATAAAACTCGTGTTAGAAGGAAATGTTCTGTATCGACCTTATGTAAAAAACTTACGAGTAACAACTGTGTAGGTGTTAAATGATTGATGAAAACACTCAGAATAAGAATTATCCGCTCCCGCATCCTGAAAATATTGCATCTCAGGATGTTGAAAGAATTGCGACCGCAATCACGATGA
>JAFUZX010000106.1 GCA_017476405.1 Alphaproteobacteria bacterium
AATTACATAATGAGGAGCTGAAAGGCGAGCTTTTGAGAGGGCGAGTAAAAGAAAGCGAAAGCAAATATATTCCGAGGAAAGAAGCAATAGCTGTATTTGAAGAGCGAGCGAACACTGTTCGCAATGCTGTGCTTAAAATTCCTGACAGGGTAGCTGATACAATAGCCTCAATGACGGATATAAGAGCAATCAATCAACTTCTAAGGGATGAAATAAGGGCGACTTTATTCCGAATAAGCGAGGACGCAAAAGAGTAAACCGCAAAATTAAATACCCCCAACGCAGAATGCGATTATGCTTTTGATAACGGAGGTGTTTTTTCTTTCTAGCAAGTTATGCATGGGGGTATAATTAATCAAGTTTGGTCTGAAGTAATCCTCTTAAATCTGAGGTGATTTTTCACTTTACAGCGACAATGTTTTGGGGGTATTTCCGGGGGTATCTTTTTAAAACTTACTCTCAAAAATGTTGAAATTTGAGCACAAAACAGCAATAATATGGTGGGCCCGGTAGGATTCGAACCTACAACTACTCCGTTATGAGCGGAGGGCTCTAACCGTTGAACTACAGGCCCACGCCTATAAGATACATTTTTGAAAAAATAAGTCAATACAATTCTTTTTTTCTGAATTAAAAATAATAAAAATACGCATATGCGTTGTGTGATAAAAAAATAAAAATAACAAAAACGACAAATATTAATTAATGTAATAAAAAGTTAATTTTTTATTAACTTTTTGATTTATTTTTTCTAAAAATGAATTATAGTCACGACAAAGTATAGTGAGAAGTCTTAATGATGCGAATATTTATCAATATGTTTTTCATGGTATTATTTCAATTTCATACATCATTGTGTTCATATTGTAACGCTATTGAAGTAGAACCGTATTATAATCAATCGATAAAACGTAATTTTGATATTTTTTATCTTGAAGATTCACAAAAAAAAATAAAATCTTACTCATCATCCCGTTTTATAAAAAAATTTATTGAAAATAATCCGTGGTTTCGTATGGAATTCATTGGTAACTTAAAAAAAGTGGATTCTCCTTTCGTCTGGAAAATAAAAGTCGCATTTTATAACGTAATAAATTGTGAAGCTATCCATGATTACATTATTTGTAACAGAGTCAGTTATACTTTAACGAGATCCGTAGAGGACTTTTTTTCAACTTTTTCTAAAAAAGAATTAATACAATTTGCTGACTTGCTAGCTAATTTTGAAAAAAAATATTATTGGTTATATTTTAAGAAAGGTAGTGATGTTGATTTCATAATCGGAGAATTAGAATCCTCATTAAGAATGGAAGGGGCTACTAATATTTTTGCGTATTTTGATTTGTGTTACGACTCATATTTCGATTTATATAATCAAGAAGACAGAGAAATGTATTATAATAATAGAACAAGCAAAATAATAAACACAATATTTCCTGATTTTCATAAAATTCATAAAGATGGTCCTTATTGTCCGGAAGAAGTATGGATGTTTTGGCGCAATTATGATAGCTACATACATATGGCTAATGAAGCGGAAATTCTATATCAAGCCAGAACAGCATTTAATCAAGGAAATATAGTGAAGAAAGAAAAACATCATTCAAATGATCGTACATGTAATTATGTTACAGAGCTCAAGTTGCCGTTATCACCAATTAGCGGTAATAATGATTTATCCCCAACTATAAAACCAGATATAAATCATTTATCAGCAACTAGAATTCCATCCTATGAAATGCTTAATTTTAATCAGCTGTCGCCATCTAAATCTAGAGAATTTAGTGAAACGGAAAATTTTAATTCGCAAAGTACTACTGCTCTTATAAAGGAAACAGCTGAAGTAGTAAAATCTAATGAACTATCGCCGTCTAAACCTAAAGAGTTTACGGAAATCGTAAAAGCAACAGATAATTCAATTCAACTAACCCAACCGACTAAACAACTATCTGAATTAATTTTCTTTAATAAATTGTCACCATCTAAGCCTAAAGAATTTATAGAACTTATAGATCCAAATAGCTTATCAGAAAAAAATTATCCTATTATGCGGTATAAGCATTCATTAAGTCCTCTAATTATAACTCCTAATGTACTAGAATATTCTGGTGTTATAAAAAATTTCTTTAATACCGAAGATGTTAAGGAAAACAATATTGAATAAGAATAGATAAAGTTATTTTCTATAGAGGTATAACTATAATGGCAAATTGATTATCATAATAGAACAATACATTCACATCATTGTAATAATGAATTTTTTTTATTCTTTGTAATTTTACGATATAAAAGATATTGTTAATATAATAAAAAACGCTATATGATGATTAAGTCTTTAATATGGTTCGTATGATGAAAAGAAATATATTACTTTCATTACAAGTTGTATTAGCTATCATATTTATGATCGTTGAGGTAGCAAATATTGCAACACTTTTTTCATCGATAACTAACAAAACAAGCGAATCTGAATTTTATATTAACTCTAATGAAAGTAATGATAGATTTTTGTCAGATTACTTCTCGGCATATCATAATGTATCTGTATTAAATAGTATCCCGATTATAAAACATGATATATCGGAAGAAATTGTCAGTATAATAAATTCAAATGCTGAAAAACGAATGGGAAATCAGAACAATAGCGATGAAGATTACGAAATTTCGCTTACTTGCGAATATATCGATCAGTTTTTTAATTACTGTTGTGAGCCTATAATGTCAAATGAATCAATATTACTGCGCGATAAAACAACGGTTGAAAAAATTACAGCATATCCTTTAAAAAGCGAATGGGAGTTAAGCGGAGCCTTAATGGGAATAGCTCAAAGTTATGTCGGACGCTTACTTTTGCTTTCCATTATGACTTATTATAAGAAAAATCCAACGACTCCGAAAATAGTCTTTTATTTGGGAAACAATGGCGGAATTTTCAGTAATCAAATATATTCCGGCAAACTTTGTTTTTGCATAATCGTTCCCAGAAGTGGTTCTCTTGAAGCTGTTTACAACGATAATAAAAGAGGAATAAGTTATATTAACTCGCCACGTTCCGCTGTAGTATTTCATGAATTAGTACATTTAATCCATAAAATAGAACATCCTGAAATGCTTGTAAAAAGATATGTTTCCTTAAATATTGCTGCTCTGTTATTTTTAAAAGAAGATCGATTTGGTAATCGAACGATAAATAGGCGAAATAATAGTCGAAAAAGCTTTTTAAAAGAGAATATATTTTATATAAAAAGAGAATATGAAGATGAAAAATGGAAGACAATCAAAAAAGATTTTTGCAAAAACAATCGATTATTAAATGCACTAAAGGTTGAATTTACAAATGACGAAGAATTTTATACGATTTTTGGTTTTTTCGAAGACGAAGATGGAGAAATAAAACGTGATATTCTTTGCGAGTCCGCATTTACAAGTGAACAATTCGGATATGTAAGATGTGGGCATTGGGGGCCTGGAAATTCAAATAATATCTCTGATTTCAATATGATGGTGAATTATGGTATTCCGAATATGTATCTTTCTTCAGAAAAAGAAATCGATCATAACGCTATAAAGCAAGAGAAAGAAATGGAAATAGAGTGGACAACAGCGAGAGAAAATTTTAGTAAGAATCAACAAAAATAAAATATTATTAAGCTTCACCAAGTGCTTCAAAAAATAATGTATTGATTGATAAATCAGACATAACATCGTTGCTGTTTATTGCCATCGAAAAATATTGTTGAAAACGACTACATTCATCTAAAATAATGGTAAGGATAGATTCAACATTGATTTCATCGAAATTAAAAGATGAAGCAAACGGAATTGTCAGCGAATACATAATGTGGTTATTAGTTGAAATAATATCGAAATGTCCGAGCCAACTATGCTCATTAGCTTTTACGATCGCAATGGCTCCATTTTGATATTGGTCATTTTGTATTTCTATATCTACATCGCACGAAAAATACAAAGCTTCATAAACTTCCTGTCTCATTTCGACTAAAAGATGATATTCAACATTTTCAGAAGTTAATATAACAGATATTTCACTATCACCAGTGCGAAAGAATTGCCAACCAATTTTTGTAGCTACTATTTCAATAAGATCTATAACATTTGTATTCAAAGCATTCACCTTAACATCATTATTCGCTAAGGATAACACAAAAGCATAAGAACATCACGCCGAAAACATCCCAAAACGACAATATCGTTTGCGACTACTTAAAATAAAAAAATTAATCTTCGCTTTTCATTGGACGATGAGGTCTTCTATTTCCAAAATGCCTTTTCCCGCCACCATTTGATCTGCGTCTGGAAGTTCCTTCAGGAAAAGGTCCTGTAGACTTCGCTTCAGATACAAACATCATTCTCCCTTCTAACTCAGTTTTATTCAATTTCTCAATTGCGTTTGCGGCATCTTCTTCTGATACCATTTCGATAAAACCGAAACCTTTGCTTCTTCCACTACCTTTATCTTTAACAATTACAGCTGAGTGTACAGCTCCGAATTGCTCGAAAGTTTCTTTCAAAGTTTCGTCATTGACAGAATATGCTAAATTTCCAATATGTATTTTGTTTGTCATGTATCACCAAATATAAAAGAGAGCCTCAATTCAAATACGCCCATTATGCTCCCTAAGCAATGACCGTATAATTCATATTTACCATAAAATCGTGTCATTATAAAATAAAAAAATATAAATTTTTAAACAATGTTTACTTAGAAAATGGTAATAAAAACGGAAAAATCTCAGGGAAAAAAATTAAAAGGCTCTAGACCATTATCTTTTTAGAGTTTACTTTTTTACAAAGAATAATTTTGCAATAAAAGCAGCAAAATCGTCATCTCTATGATTAAATCTAGCCTCGCTTTCTTTTAAATGCAA
>JAFUZX010000107.1 GCA_017476405.1 Alphaproteobacteria bacterium
ATATGACCAAATCCTCCAATGAAATTTTTTGTTGCGTGATTCTGTAAAGTCCGATGAGAGACAATATAATATGTCCTTCTTTGATTGAGTTGATCGTAATCTTTTCAACTTTAAATCTCGGCTCCCATTTATCGATTGCGTCAGCGACTGCCGCATAAATTTTCGGAAAAAGGTCTCTATTAATAGGTTGATCTGTCAGTTGAAACAAATTTGATCCATAATCTCGGCAAATCACTCTTGAACCAATCGGAGTTGTAAGAATATCAATAATCGATTGCTTTAAGTGTTCCAAATCATCAAGATACTTTCCTGTAAGATTACTCATTCCGCGCATTAGAGACCTCCTAAGCATTTACACAAAGGCGGATTCGTTGTAATCGAACCCGAACTGAGCGAAATATTTCCGCTGCCGACATCGATTGTTGAAGAACCGCAATTTAGCTGGATTCCCGAAGACGAAATTTGGACATTCGCATCTCCAGTCGATAGCGAAATCGAGTTGGAAGACATATTTATATGTGCATCGCCTGAAGAAAGCTCGATAGTTCCGTCTGAAATTTTGAAATTCGTATTTCCTGAAGAAAACTCAAAACCGTTTTTGGTATTTGCAGAAAATTTTTGATCGCTGTCGACTTTTATATTTGCTTTCGTCTTTAATGATACCGAATTTTTATCTTCGGGGGACTTATAATTATTGTAATAAATTGATCTCAACACAAATGCCTGTGCAAATTCTCCGAAAGGTGAGAAAACAACGACCTGTTCGCCTTTTGAAATCGGAGTCCATGAAGTCGTTTCGCCCGCGGTTGAAACTATCGGAAGCCAACCTGTTGTTACTCGCCCGATTTGTACTTTCACTTGCGCACCATTGACTGCGGCAATTTTCCCGATGCGAATCAGGTTCGCCAATTTTCTTACGACTTCCGAAAACGCAAATCCATCAACCATTCACCAACTCCCTATTTATATGGAGCAAATGCGGAGGCACACCATTTTCCAACCAAACCGATTCGCCGCAATGAAATTCGTGCGACCATTCAACGAGCCAACAAATATACGGGTCGAAGTCAGGCTTAAATGCGTCTCTCGAAATTCCCGAAATTTTCGCAGGTGAAACTTTACAGCCAAAAGAATTGAGATGAGCAATACTTGCAATCCGACACGCTAAATTTTGGCAGACCAATTCCGCATTTTCCGAAATTGAATCGACAACAACTCGTGCTTCGATATTTGCGATCAAAGATAATTCACCTGTCGCAGGATCATTTCCTGTCGTGTAATTCGCGACTTCCAAAAACACGGCCGGAGCAGTAATTACATCGCGCGCTTCAGGGTAAACGAAACACGATTGAAAATTTTCATCAGCTAAAATTGCTGTTTTTATATTTAAAAGGAGATTTTCAATCATATCGCTCCCGTTGCTCGCCTTATTTCGTGAAGAAAACGTTTTTCAAAAACTTGTTTTGCTTCAGTTCCGATTAAAGTTTCAACTTTTCGGCTCGCGTCATCAAAAATTGAAACAGTTACGGACTTAACAGGAAAACGCTTTGTCGTTGTTCTTCGATAAACTCCCGATTTTCCGCCCTTCTTCAGAGTCGCGATAAAAGCATGCGGATACATAACGCCGCCTGCAAGTACTCCCACCGAAGTCTGTTTGATGCTCGGAAGGTCTCGCACAAAAACACTTTTGAAATTGCACAACAATTGCGCTTGCAGATTATGTTTGTTCGCACGTTGCATGACGATTCTATCGCGAATCAGTTTCAATTTTATTCGTTGCTCTGCAGAAATATCTTTCGCCAGTCGCCCTTTCATCCATTCAGCTGTTCGATTCATCGCAAAAATACTCGCTCGCTGCACTTGATCCGGAAGGACGTTTAAATCTTCTATAATCTTTTCTATTTGTTCATCAATAGAAAGTTGCATTAGAACTTTTCTCCCATATCAATAGTGCTCTCATTACTTCTCCACCAAAACCGCAAGCAATTTCCAAACATAATTTGATGCGTCCAATAATGGCTCTGCATAAATTTTGTATTTTCTCGAATTACTCACCAATATATCACCGACTCGTGGCGTTATGTCTGCGCTTTTTAACGTTACTTCCGCAACTTGGCCTATTGTTTGCGAATCACCGATTTCGTAAGGATTTTCCGGCTCTTTTATTACAGCCGTGAGCACAATCGGATTTGCACCGCGGGGAGTGTAGATAATTTCACTCCCCAAATGTTCGAACACATCATTAAAAGCGCGAATTAATGCATCTCGGAACATTATTTTTAGCTCGCTGTTACCTTCACCAAAACAGATGGACGCAAACACAAAGGCAATGGGTTCGATTGCGTATGAATTTCTATTCCGCGATCGAATTTCCTTGCAGTCTGCTTTGCATATAGAGGCAAGCCAAGAGTATTGACTGTCTCATTGAAGTCTGCCGGCGCGAAATATGTGACAAAACTCTGTGCTGTTCCGAGTGGGAAACAATGTCCTTCGCCTTCTGCGATAAAACGTCTGACATTTCCGTTAGGGTCTGATGCTTGTCCTCTGTACTCCTCGAAGATTATTCCGGCAAATGGGAAGCCGCTACGCATATCGTTTCTCAATGCTGCTCCATCCTGCCAACGCTCATATGCCTCTTTTACTTTTGAATGCGACGTCAACGCATCGAAGAATTCAGATGAAACCAAGCAATGAATGTCGGACATAATTTCACCGCGCAGATTGTCTTCAATATGTCGAACCACTTCGAGGCACTTCTTCTTTACATCGGTTGAAGCTGTTGAAAGTGCAAAGTTGACAGTTTTTTGTGTGATCTCAAATTCGTTGTACAAATTATATAAAGTGCTGCCGTCTGCATCGACGATATTGCCTTTCAATGCCCCCATGCGAAGGTGCTCAAGAGTGATTGCATGTTTGTTTCGCATTCTCTGCAGATGCTCTGCGACAATGTTCGCCATGACTTGCAGTTCGCTCTCGGAGCCGAATGCGCGCACTCCCTGAATTTCTTCCGGCAGCACAACGTCGTCATAAGGAATGTGCGGAATCGTGAACGAACGCATCTTTCTTTTGACGTTGTCTGCGAAAACAGCAGGACCGCCCGGACGTTGTGTCGGAAGCAAATTCAAAACACCATTTTGCTCCTCAACGCAAATCGTGCGAGTGCGCACCGATTTCTGCGGAAACAAATTCATTTCTGCCAGTTTCCCATACTGATTCGGAAGAATATTTATCGCCTCAGTTAGTGACGTCAAACTGAAAGCATCTGATTCAAACGGATTTATCATCATGTTTTTTCTCCTATTCTAATTAAGCGATTGCCCGCGCAACAATTCCGCGACCTTCCAACGCCTTTTTGAGCGCCTTTTTCTGATCTGCGGTTGCTCCCGTCGGATAAATCAAAGCACTCTCGGCGACAATCACGTCACGTGCAACAATGATTGCTTCTTTCGCAGCCGAAGTTGCGTCAACATCTTCCATCAAAACTCCAATCGGTGTATCGCTGCCGTCTGTTTCGTCTGCTGCGATTGAAACTATTTTGTAAGTTCCATCTGCCGACTTTTCTCCGACAATCGTTCCCATTTTAAGATTTTGTCCGGACGCAATCGTCACGACCTCGCGGCAATAATTCTTATCCGCTTCGTACTTTAATAACGAAAAAGCTCTGTCATTTTCTTCAATAGCCATCTTTCTATCCTCTTCAATTTAAACTTTTGCTATTTTCTTCGCCGCAACCAGCATTGGATTTTCGGTTGCCGCCGTTCCCTTGTGATAGTTCATGCCGAAAATTTCTTCCGTTGATTCCTGCGCCGCCAACAACGCTTCTTTCACTTGCGCAATATTCATCTGTTGTTCCACAAACTCAGAAATCCGATTCTCTGCATGCGCCAGTTTGCACAACTTCGTAATCTCCAATATTTCAGCGCGATATTCATCTACCTCGCTTGTCTTCGCCGTTATTTCCTCTGCCATATTTTCTCCTTTCAGTTTCAAAACGACATCACTCGGCACCACGCCGAATTCTTCTTTTATTTTTTTGATTGGATCCACAATAACTTCATCCGCCAGTCCGATATTCAGACCATCCCAACCGAAATAGGTGGCTGCTTGCGTTCCGTAAAGCTTTAATGCAGACATTCCACGATTTCTTGAAACAGAGACGACAAACATGTCATAAAGTCGCTCGACTTCATGCTGTAAATCCTGTGTCGCACCTTCTGTTAACGGCTCATGAGGCGACAAATCGTTTTTCTTTTCGCCCGCAAAAATTGTCGTAAATTTCAATCCTGCTTTTTTATCGGCCTCACTTACATCAAGATGAGTTGCGATTACTCCGATACTTCCGACTCCGGAAGTGCGATTTACAAAAATTTTCGAAGTCGCCGAAGCTATTGCGTAAGCCGCAGAAAAAGCATGATCGTTGGCATATGCGTAAATCGGTTTTTGTTCGCGCACACTATATATATAGTCAACCAAATCGAACAAACCGCCGACTTCTCCGCCCGGACTGTCGATATCCAATAAAATCGCCTTTGCCGAGTCATCTTCGACTGCTGCTTCAATAGCCGCTCGGATGGATTCATATGACGTTGTGTCGGCGAAAAATTCATCTCGTTTCGTAAGCAAACCGTGAATTTTTATGGTTGCAATGTCTTCTGATATCGATAAAATCGAGTTTTTTTCATCAGTCTGCAGCCACTCCATCAAAGATAGCGCATTGAAAGCATCGGCATTCAACATAAAGGGCCTATTCATCAATTTCTGCATCATCATTTATGTTTTTCTCCTGTAAATTTGTCGGAATTGTGTCAAAATCCAGTCCCATTTTCTTTGCGCGGGCATTGTCTGACGCTATTTCCGCATCAATTTCTTCGACGTCATAACCAAGTTCGGAAACAACTTCAGCGCGAGATTTAAAGCCGATTCTTACAGCGTTCATTTGTGCCGTTTGTTCCTTTAACGGATCAACCCATGAAAATCCTTGAGGAATCCATTTTACAAGCGGAAAAGTCGGATCTTGCGGGATATCGAGCGCGCCATTTAACACCGCAAGCTCAATAAATTTATTCCAAATCGGACGGCAAAATTGATACACCATCAAGTTGTGTTGCAACGCCGTGCATCTTCTGCGAAATTCAAGTAATCCAGCGCGAATTGACGAATAATTGACGCCCGAAAGATCTCCTGTAAGTTGTTCATAAGTGATTCCCAAGCCAACAGAAATTGCTCGAAGCTGCTGTTTGATGAATGCTTCGTAAGTTCCGCCGACATCTGCCGGACTCGAGAATTTAATATCTTCGCCGGGATCTAAAAATTGCATCGTTCCCGGCTCTAAATCCGATGCAACAACACCTCCGCCAACGTCCTCTTGTTTGCCGAACATCGGCGTTTCCGGATCTAAACGCGTAACAAATGCTGCAAACATTGCCGCCGTTTTCTTCCTTACAAGCTCCGCATCTTCGTATTGATCGAGTTCATGAAGTTTCAGCAAGACATTTGATAACCAAGGTTCACCGCGAATTTGTCCCGGACGTAACGGCCGATAAATATGCAAAATTTCGTGCGCCGGAATACGAACTGAATCCAAATTTACACTCTGCGAGTCGCCCGGATGCTCTTTATATAAATAGTAAGCTACTCGACGCCCCTTTTTATCGAACTCAATTCCGGTTTTTACGACATTGCCGTTCTGCAGCGGATAATCTTTCGATGCATCCAGATGATCCGCTTCCAATACCTGCAATCTTAACGGGACTAACGCATTATTTTTGTCGACCTTGATGCGCACAAAACACTCGCCACTCTCAATAACGCTTCGGAGTACGAGAGCTTGCAAGCCATAGAAATCACAAGTTTCAGCTGCATCCGCTTCATCAGTCCATTTCAGCCACAATTCCTGAATCTTTTTGCGAAATTCTGCGTTTTTTGCTTTCGACTGAGGTTTGATTCCCGTTCCGATGCAGTTTGAGACAATCGCTTCAATCGCATTCAGCGCATACGGATTTTTTCGAACTTTATCACGAGAGCGAGCTCGCAATGTTTCTAAATTTGAAGCCAAAAGAGAATTGATTGACGAATTTGACGGATACCAATTCGCAACGCGCCGCCCGTGCCCGGCTCCGTCATAAGCCGCTGTCGATTTTTTCTTCAGGAAGTTTGCAATCGATCGGAAGATGTTCATCGCAGTCCTTTCGAAGTTGAAAAAATCATGCGACGAATGCCTCCGTTCGCTCCGTCTTTCAATTCCGCGATTATCTGACTGCGCCGCTTCAGCAGGTCATCTAAATCAATGCTCGCATACTGAACATGTGTATCTCCATAGGCAACCGACGTCACTCGTTTCCCCGACTGTAAATCAAAAATCGCTTTTTCTATCGCTTCTAAATCCGATTTCGTATACATATATAAATAGCCCTTTTACTATCTATATATGCCGTTTTTAGATGAAATTTTTTATATGTGATTACAAATTAGTATTTTTAAAAATATCTGAGAGCAAAGTGGCAATGCCACTACGGAATCTAATATCAATGTCTGAGTTGTTATCGAAAAGTCTATATATCGTTTCTTTATTCAATATAATTTCCGAAGGCATAACTCCCTTTTTATAGTTAGGGAAAAATTGTCGTACATGTTCATGATATTCTTTAGAATTAATTGGCACGTTAAAATGACCTAATTCTTTACAGATTTCCTGCCATTCCAAAACATTTTCTTTATTTAAGTGTAATACAAGATGATCCTCAAAATTCCATATATTGATGAATGCATTCTCTAATCCTTTTGGAGTATTATTTTTTCTTTTTACAATG
>JAFUZX010000108.1 GCA_017476405.1 Alphaproteobacteria bacterium
CGGAACTGGTAGACGCTCAGCGTTGAGGTCGCTGTGGGAGAGATCCCGTGGAAGTTCAAGTCTTCTCGACCGCACCATATTTTTTTGTCCTGCTGTTTTAGGCAATGTAAGGAATTTTAATGGATACTCTGATCGTAGTACCTGCAAGGATCGCTTCTACGAGGTTACCGAATAAGATAATTGCGGATATAGGTGGTAAACCTTTAATCGTTCATACATGGGAAAGCGTTATGTCCGCAAAAGTTGGTGATGTAATTGTCGCTTGTGATAGTAAAGAAATTGCTGAAAAAATTGAAAAGGCAGGTGGAACAGCGATTATAACAGATCCGAATATTCCCTCCGGATCTGATCGTGTTTTCAGCGCATATAAAATTTTTGGTAAGCCATATAAATTTATTATTAATGTACAAGGAGATATGCCGTTTGTTGAATCTCAAATTATTCAGGAAACCGCTTACCTTATAAAGTATCGAAAATTTGATATAACAACTATCGCTTCTGAAGTAAAAGATGATACATATTCTCATACTCAGGTAGTAAAGCCGGTAATTGCGTTCGAAAATACACAAGATAAAAATAATCAAATCGGTCGAGCTTTATATTTTAGTAGATCACCCGTTCCTTTTGGTGGACCTTACTATAAGCATATCGGTATATATGGTTTTCGAGTGGAAAGTTTAGAAAAGTTCGTTTCATTGCCACAAGGGAATTTAGAAAAAATCGAAAAGTTAGAGCAATTACGAGCTCTCGAAAATAATATGACTATAGGAATCAAAATTCTTGATCTAGATAGTCCTATAAGCGTTGATACATTTGATGATTTACAAAACGCTCGAGAGTATTATTCAATGAATAACATATTTCAAAAATAAATTCCGATAAAAAATAAAAACTAAAGGCGTCAATATCAAAGTTTATCAAAGTTAATATTTGTACGATACAGATACTGATATATCGCTATTACGCCCTTTATTATTTTTCATATTCTTAGCGTGACGTTCTCCGAGCATACTTCTGCAAGAATAACTTCCCGCTGAAATATTTACCGACAACTTTTCCATTACAGGAATAGAGCATGAAGCTTCCAGATTAAATCCATTGCAAAAAGTAGAAACAACTTCAACGTTTGCATTATGTAATGAGCTATCAAAAAGTTTATTAAAACCTAAATTTACTTCGGTTGTAGATTTTCCATGAAATACATGTTCAGCTCCGAACAATATTTTTAAATCTGGTTGAAAATTATAAGCACTCGCTATTTTATAGGAAATTCCTTTTGAGGTTACGTATGAAAATGTGTCCGGTACTTGAAAATTATGAAAAGAAAGTGGTGTAGCTGAATTTTCCGAAAAAGCTGATTTTATTATGGAGTACGTCGTGCCGCTGAGTAATGTAGATACTAATCCACCTAATGCTATATCATTTTTTGTAGCGGAAATCCCAAGCTTTTTGTAATATCCACCAACACGCACAGGATCATCACTTCGTTCTATATCGCTAACTTCATTCTTGCTGCTTTTTGAAAGAGCATACAGAGTCGGTGATAATTTACCGTAAATATACGCAAAAGATTCTATGAAACTAATATTTTTTCTTTCATGGAAACCTCGGCTGATTTTTTCGGAAATATATACCTCATTGTTCATTCCGGCTGCTGCTGTAACTAAAGCTTCATGATCGGTAAGCTCTTTGTCATATTTACATGAGGCTCTCGATGTATTAACCAGTCTTTTTAAAAAGAATTTGAAAAAATTTTCATTTTTACTAAAAGAATCCTTATCGTTATGTTTTGTAAGTTCATAATTGCTTCCGTATGCTCTCGCTTTTAGACCGTGTCCGATTTCATGATATGCGGTGTTAAAGGAATTATAAATCCAAATAGAAAAGATTCTGTCAGCCCATAGAACTATTTTCTTATTATCTCCGTTAACATTACTTATTAAATAATTTTCAAAACGAGCTAATCCTCTTAAAAGTTCAACTCCAAACACCGCTAATTGTTTGTTGGTATATTGACTGCTCAAATATGCGGAACTAAATGTTAATGTATCTTTGTCATTTAAGGAATAGGCGGTACTTTCACTTTCATCGATAGCTGCTTCATATGATGTTTCCGGAATATTTGCGCCATATACTAACGGAACAAAGGAAAACATAAAACAAAAATAAAACTTCTTCATATCTTACTACCTTAATAGTTAATTACTGTTTTATATGGTATGAAATATACCAAAAACAGTCAATATTTTATTTTTTTATAAATTGAAATTTTATATTTTGTTAAGTATGTTTTTAGTTACAGGAGTACCGACTTTCTGATTTATTTCAGCTTGTAGTAATTTTTCAATTACGGATTTTTTTGATAAATCATTTGATACGAAAGTTTGTTTCTTTTCAAAAATTTTTTCTTTTAATGCTAATTTCATTAAATATCTTGCAAATGGAATGAAATCTAAATTTTGTGTAAAAGAATTTTTATACGTTATATATTCTTTTAAAAGTTTTTCATCTCCAGAAGAAATCAAAAGAGATATTTTTTTGAATAAAGAAATTAATTCCTCATCGGTATTGTTTATTATTTTTACAATGTCTTGATATAACGGAATAGCGTTTTTTTGAGGAAGAAATAATTTACATAAAGATATAATAGTGGAGTCATTTTTAAATGAAGGAACGGCGTAAATGTTTTTATCTCGAGTAAAATTATCTGTTATGGATTTTGATTTTTTATAGTCTCCACTTTCAAGTATAAATATACAATTTATGGAAGTGAAAAAATGTGATAGTTTTTCAATATGATTGTCTTCTATATTTTTTATGCAAAAAATATTTATATTATTACCAAATAGATCGCATTGATTATTGATAATTTTTTCACATTCATTAATTGAGCAAAAATTAACAGTTAAACTTGCTTCATAGTATTTATATTTAATTTTTTCAGAAATAAAATCGCAGAAAACATCAAACGTTCTTTTAAAATTTCCGTATAAAAAGAAAACGCTGCCGATTTTTAAATGCGTATCATTTATATTTCCGAAATCTAATTTCATTTATTCATTCATTTCCAAAGTTATTTTGATATTTTCCACTATTTTTCGGGCAAGTTCTTTTAGCAAAGGAGAATTGTCTTTTCCGTACAATGACAGAATCATTTCTCCTTGAGCTTGAGCAATATTATATGTAGTGGATGATGATATATTTTTATCCATTATAATTTTTTTATTCTTATCACGTAAAATAACTTTTGCGGTATAAGTTGAAAGCAAGCGGTGAGCATATCCTGAATCATCGTGCGCAAAAGATTTCTCTGACAAGGTTAGAGTGGTTGTGAGTCGCATTTTTTCATGCGTAAATTGGATATCTCTTAAATAATCCAATAAAAATGAACGAAGTCTTTGTCCATCTCGATTCGAAATCATATCAACTTTTATAGAAGAACTTTCGCCATTGCTTGAGTCATTTTCATATAAAGGACGCACTGAACATCCGGATAAAAAAACGCAAGTTAATGAAAATAATAGTAATAAATTGACTTTTTTATACAACAAAATTAATAATCTTTCCTTTTACAAATACTTTTTTTCTGATAACTCTGTTAGCAATGGCATTTTGTACAGTTTGCAAGGCCAAAGCTTTTTCAAAAATATTTTCTTCTTTTTCATCGATACAGATATCAATAGTACCTCTGAGTTTTCCATTGACTTGAATCGGAAGATTAATGGTTTCTACAATAGTATATTTTTCATCATATTTCGGCCATGGATTTTCAGAGACGAGGCCATTAAAACCAAGAATATTCCAAACTTCTTCGGATATATGTGGAGATATAGGAGCTAACATTTTTATTAAATCTCGGATTATTACAGAAAATACCGAAGAATTATTTTGTATATTTTCTAAATTCATATATATACAATTTACCAATTCTCTTATATACGCCACAACTTTATTCATAGCTCGATCTTCCAGCGCAAGAGTTATATTTTTTATGGATACGTGGTAAATTTTGTAAAGTTGTTGAATGTTATCGGAAAGATTTTCATAATCGATGACATCTTTACATTTTTCAGAGCAAACTCCATTCGCTTGAGCGAATACGAATAAACGCCATAAGCGATTAATAAAACGCCAACTTCCTTCTAATCCTTCATCAGACCATGGAAAATCTCGTTCAGGTGGTGTATCTGACACAACGAATAAGCGTAATGCGTCGGTTCCGTATGTCGAAATTATTTCATCAGGATCAACCACGTTTTTTTTGGATTTACTCATTTTTTCAGAGCGACCTACGGTTACTTTTTCTCCAGTATCGATTAATTCATAAGTGCCATCTTCTGTTTTTCTAACTTGAGATGGAAATAACCAGTCGCCATTTTTTGATTTATATGTATTGTTGCAAACCATTCCTTGCGTAAAAAGATTTTTAAATGGTTCTCGGACATTTGTAAAACCACATTCAGCTAACGCTTTTGTAAAAAATCTTGCATAAAGTAAATGCAATATAGCGTGTTCAACACCGCCTATATATTGATCAACAGGCATCCATTGTTTTATTGATTTACTATCGAGAAGTTCTATATTTTCAGGATTATTAGCGCAAAATCTAAGAAAATACCAAGATGAATCAACAAAAGTATCTAATGTATCAGTTTCTCTAAGCGCTTCACTATTACAAATTGGACAATTGACATGTTTCCATGTAGGATGGTGATCGAGCGGATTTCCGGTTTTATCGAAAGATACATCCTCGGGCAGCAATATTGGTAAATTATTTTCATGCAATGGAACAATTCCGCATTTTTCACAATGAATTATCGGAATCGGACATCCCCAATATCTTTGTCTGGATATCCCCCAATCTCGAAGTTTAAAAAACACTTTTCGTTGGCCTATACCCATTTCACATAATTTATCTATAGATTTGTTTTTTGCTTCAGTGACGCTTAATCCGTTCAGAAATTCAGAATTTTCTAATATACCGTCGCCGGAATAAGGTAATTTTTCAGGAAAGTTATCATTAGATTTTACAACTTGAATAATCGGGAGGTTATACTTTGTCGCAAATTCATAATCTCGCTCATCATGTGCCGGAGTTGAGAATATTGCGCCAGTTCCGTAATCCATGAGTACAAAGTTTGCTATAAACACCGGCAATTTTTTATTTAGGAACGGATGATCAACGGTTATGCCAGTATCTATGCCAATTTTTTCTTGTTTTTCAATTTGCTCTGTCGAAGTCGATCCGATTTTGATGCTTTCTAAAAATGATTTTATTGTGCTGTTTGTTTTTGATAATTTTTGTGCCAACGGATGACCTGGAGATATAGCTAAGAATGTGGCTCCGAAAATTGTGTCAGGTCTAGTTGAAAATACTTCAATGTATTCTCCGATACTACTTTTGAAAGTTATAAGGCAACCTTCGGATTTCCCAATCCAATTTTTTTGCATGGTGCGAACTTTTTCAGGCCAGCCATCTAAATGATTTATTTCTGAAAGTAATTCATCAGCGAAATCCGTAATTTTCAAAAACCATTGCGAAAGCATTTTTTTCTCGACAATAGCTCCAGATCTCCAACCTTTGCCATCTATAACTTGTTCATTTGCAAGAACGCATTGATCAATAGGATCCCAATTAACTTCAGATTTCTTTCGGTAAATCAGACCTTTTTTGTATAATTCCAAAAATATTTTTTGTTGATATGCGTAATATTTTTCATCACATGTCGCAAATTCACGTTCCCAATCATAAGAGAAACCGAGCGATTCAATTTGTTTTTTCATAGTTTGAATATTCTGGTATGTCCATTCTTTCGGATGACGACCATTTTTCAGTGCGGCATTTTCAGCAGGAAGTCCAAAGGCGTCCCAACCAACTGGATGTAAAACAGCAAATCCATTTGCTAGTTTATAACGAGCGATAATATCTCCGATAGTATAGTTACGCACATGTCCAATGTGAACTTTTCCCGAAGGATACATAAACATTTCAAGAACGAAACATTTCGGTTTTGACGCATCAATACATGTTTTGAAACTTTTTTTCTCACGCCAAAACTTTTGCCATTTTTTTTCAACGACAGAAAAATTATATGGAGTTATTTCTGAAATATCTAAAGACATAACGCTGCTCCTGCAATTTTTTAAAGTTATATTTATTATTAGTATATTTTAGCATAAGTAATTAATTCGTGAAATATTTGACTCTTCTGTTTTTATAATCTTTTTGAAATTTTATATAACCGCACCGACCAATATAATCAACTCCGTTAATGTAGTAAATATCTTTTTCTTCGTTTGGATTTATTATTTTGAATCCCAATAAGTTTGCGATTGAATTACAGATATCATAATGAGTTATTGCGAAAATTTCTTTTATATTTTCTAGAAAGTCATTATCGTTGCTTTGGATTAGGACCGGGACTTGCGCAGTTTCCGGATATAATAAGCTATGTCCCCATAAACCGTTTTCTCCCATAAGTTCATTATGATCAGATGTCCAAATTATATAAAATTTCCCTTTGAATTTATTGAAGATATTAAAAAGACCGGAAATTACTGAATCATTGTATAAAACGGCGTTATCGTACTCATTAATTGTATTGTTTTTATTATTTGTGAATTTTTTAGGAGCCATAAATGATTGAGGAATAGTTTTTTTATAGGGAGCATGTATGCATCTTTGATGAATAACAATGAAATTTTTTTCTGAAAATTCTTGCTCAGCAATTAATTCCAATAAGAAAGTATCCCGTTTTTTGCTGAATTGAGTCAGATATTGTTCTTTATATATTAGGACATCCATGTACGGCATTCCTCCGATGGACGGAAGCATTTTATTTGTTTTTGAAGAAATATAAAATGTTTTGAAACCGTTTAATTTAGCTAATCGAAATAAATTTACAGTATCAAGTGAAGTTTCTTTGACGTTATCCGGCTCTCTTATGGCGTTACACATAAATTTACACGATGATATTGTTGTTACTCCACCTGATATTCCGTTTGTATAATAAAAATCAGGTGATTGCGCAAGCTGTCTCAATTTAGGTGTGGTATCTTCGGAATATCCGAACAAAGACATGTGATTTGGATTTGTGCTTTCACCCAATATATAGACTATAGTTGTCGATTCATTGACGCTTTTTATTTTTTTTACTGAATATGGTTTATAATTTTTAAAATTATGATTTTGGCCGATTACCTCGATATATCCGATAATAGCTTTTACAGAATTTTCCAATGAAAAGTTGGCGCAATTTGGTCCTTTTTGTTCACTTGAAAAAAACGGTAATGACATAGAAACAAAAAAGACGATGATTGTTATCAGCGGATTTTGTTTATATTTTGAGAGTTTTCTGTTGTGAGAAATTTTATAAATCGCAAAAAAAGGAATTAAAACCAGTGGAAAAATGTAGAGATAACTCAAAAAGATTGACGAGGATTCTTCTACGACATCAGCGACTTCTTTAGTCATTAAATAGAGAGCTGCCGGAGATATCAATACTCCGAAATATTTTATATGGCAGAATTGCGCACATTGAATTATAGATAGGAAAATTGAAAGGCAAGAAGATAATTTTTTATTTTTATTTATTATAAATAAAAGAGAAATAGAAAAAATGAAAAATAACGCAAATGGGTTTTTAGTAACAACAAATGAATTATTAAAGATAGAGAATATTATGTCTGGTATTATTAGCAACAGAGCAATAACGAAAAAGGAAAAAATGCTATAGGATGTATTATTAAGTTTAAATGATGTTTTCATGTTTCTTGTTTTATCTGATTCCTGTTTAAAAAGTCCAAAGCCCCTTGCAATATATATACAGCTGCGGTTTTATCTATAATTTCTTTTCTTCGCTTGCGAGATAAGTCTGCTTCTATCATTATATTATCCACGACTTTTGTGGAAAAGCGTTCATCCCATTTCGCAAATTCCCAATTTTTTTGTGGTAATGTTGATGTAGTTGTTATGTAGGAATGAAATGCTTTGATAAATTCAAAATTTTTTTCGCATTGTTTACTTGGAACTCCGTTCATTTGAAGCGGCCAGCCGAATATTATTATTTTAGGATTATACATAACAATGTTTTCATAAAGTTTAGCGCAATCGTTGTTGATTTTTGTTCGTGATATTAACAAAACGGACGATGCTATTTTTATTCTTCGATCTGATACTGATACACCAATGGTTTTATCTCCGATATCCAGTCCGATTATCGTATTTTTATTTTTTATGATATCGTTCAAATCTATTTCGTATAAATTTTTCAACAAAGTTATATTCATTAACGTTTTATTCATGCTCAATTGATAATAATACAGTTTTGTAAATAGTGTAAGAGTGTAGGAGTATAGTATTTATGTTATCTAAACAATCTCTGGAAATTTTGCTTGA
>JAFUZX010000109.1 GCA_017476405.1 Alphaproteobacteria bacterium
AAAGAGCAAGATGTGTATATCTGCGATTTGCCTTTAATGACCGATAGCGGAACATTTATTATTAACGGTATTGAGCGTGGTATTGTTTCACAAATGCAAAGATCTCCTGGTGTTTTCTTTGATCATGATAATGGAAAAACTCATACGTCAGGAAAATATTTATTTGCGGCTCATGTAATTCCATATAAAGGAGCGTGGCTGGATTTTGAATTCGATGCAAAGGATTTGATATATATAAGAATTGATAGAAGAAGGAAACTACTTGTTTCTACATTGCTTCTTGCTTTGGATTCTGCTGAAACTGAGAAACTTAAAGCAGAAAATCCTGATAAAGAATTCAAATCGACCGAATTACATGGAATGAGTCGTGAGGAAATTTTGTCTTATTTCTATGGAAATTATGAAATAAGACGTTTGAAGGACGGAATTTTATCGAGAGAATTTGATGAAAAACAGTGGAAAGGAATCAGGCTTGAAAAAGATCTGATCGACGCAAAAACTGGTGCTGTTGTTCTTCAGGCCGGAGAAAAAGTTACCACTCGAGTCGCTAAAAAACTAAAAGAAAGCGGTTTAACAGATGTTGTAGTTTTCGTAGATGATTTAGTCGGGAAATATAATGCGTTTGATATAATCGATCAAGATAATGGTCTGGTTATCGCTGAAGCGGGAGATGAGTTAACCGAAGAGTTGATTGCGAAGATCCTTGAAAAAGAAAAGTCATTTTCTGTTTTAATGATCGATCATACGGAAATTGGCGGGTATATTAGAAATACTTTAGCCGTTGATAAATGTACTAATCGTGAAGAAGCGATGATTGAAATTTTCAGGGTTATGCGTCCGGGAGAGCCTGCAACACTGGATTCCGCTCAAGAATTATTCAATAATGCGTTGTTCTTTAATAAAGATAGATATGATTTGTCAACAGTCGGTCGTGTAAAAATGAACGAACGTATTGGATCTAATGAATCTGAATTGAAAGGTACGCTTACAAAAGCCGATATTTTGAAAATTCTAAAAATTTTGCATGAATTAAAAGATGGAAACGGCGAAATTGATGATATTGATAATTTAGCGAATAGACGTGTCCGTTCTGTTGGTGAACTTCTTGAAAATCAGTTCCGTATCGGTTTTGCAAGAATGGAGAGAGCGATAAAGGAACGTATGAGTTCAGTTGATATAGAAAATGCGGTTCCTAATGATATAGTTAATGCTAAGCCAATTGCGTCGGCTATCAGAGAATTTTTTGGTTTATCGCAATTGTCGCAATTTATGGACCAAACAAATCCTTTAGCTGAAATTACTCATAAACGTCGTATATCGGCGTTAGGACCGGGCGGTTTGACACGTGATAGAGCAGGTTTTGATGTTCGAGACGTTCATACAACCCATTATGGACGTATATGTCCTATTGAAACGCCTGAGGGACAAAATATCGGCCTTATTAACTCATTAGCGGTGTTCGCTCGTATTAATAGATATGGTTTTATCGAAACACCGTATCGAAAAGTAAAAGATGGAAAGGTTACAAATGAAGTTTTATATCTTTCAGCTACCGAAGAAGTAAAACATACTATTGCGCAGGCTAATGCGGCAATAGGGGCTGATGGAAAATTCTTAGATGAATTTGTAACTTGCAGAAAAGCCGGAGAATTTACAAATGCGCCGGCAAATGAAATCGATTTTATGGACGTTTCTCCAAAACAGATTGTTTCTATCGCAGCGACTCTGATTCCGTTTATTGAAAATGACGATGCCAGCCGAGCGCTTATGGGGGCGAACATGCAGCGTCAAGCTGTTCCGCTATTACGTGGACAAGCTCCATTGGTTGGTACAGGGATGGAAAAGGTTGTAGCATATGATTCAGGTGTATCTGTTATCGCAAAGCACGATGGAATTGTGGATCAAGTTAGCGCAGATCGCATTGTTATCAGAACTACAGGTGAAAAAACAGATGTTGGTGTTGATATTTATAATTTGAGAAAATTCAAAAGATCAAATCACAGCACTTGTTTAAATCAAAAACCTTTAGTCCAGAAAGGGGATGTTATAAAAGCTGGAGATATTATAGCGGATGGTGCCGGAACCGAGTTGGGAGAATTGGCTCTTGGACAGAACGTGTTGGTCGGATTTCTTCCATGGCATGGATATACATTTGAGGATGCTATTATTATTTCGGAAAGATTGGTTCAGGATGATTATTTCACGTCGATCCATATTGAAGAATTCGAAATTATGGCACGAGATACAAAGCTTGGAAATGAAGAGATTACAAGAGATATACCAAATGTTTCGGATGACAATTTAAGAAATCTCGATGAAGCCGGAATAGTTCATATTGGGGCGGAAGTTCAAGCTGGTGATATTTTGGTAGGAAAAGTTACGCCGAAAGGTGAGTCCGCAATGACTCCTGAGGAAAAACTTTTACGGGCGATTTTCGGTGAAAGAGCGGCTGATGTCCGTGATTCTTCTTTGCGAGTTCCACCAGGTGTAAGAGGAACTGTTGTGGATGTAAAGATTTTTTCAAGAAGTGGAATTGAGAAAGATGAAAGAGCAATAGCGATCGAAAGAAAAGAGATCGAAAATTATAAGAATGATCTCGATGCTGAGAAAAAAATCGTGGAAGATGTATATTACAGCAGATTGCGTGAGAAATTGCTTGGACAAAAAATTGCGTCATCTCCTATAAAAGAAAAAACTGACATAATTACCGAAGAATATCTTGATTCCATGACGAGAGGACAGTGGCGTCAAATAATTGTAAAGGACAAAGACGTTGCTGCTGATATTGTCGGATTACATAGCGATTTGAACGCAATTTTATCAAAGTTGCATAAGACGTTTGATGAAAAAGTTGAAAAACTTCGCAAAGGTGATGATTTACCTCCTGGTGTATTAAAGATGGTTAAGGTATATATTGCGGATAAACGTAAATTGCAGCCTGGTGATAAACTTGCGGGACGTCATGGAAATAAAGGTATTGTTTCGAAGATTTTGCCTGTCGAGGATATGCCTCATCTGGAAGATGGAACTCCGTTAGATATTATTTTAAATCCGTTAGGTGTTACATCTCGTATGAATGTTGGACAAACACTTGAAACGCACCTTGGGTGGGCATCAAAAGGCTTAGGAAAGAAAGTTCGAGAAATTATTGAAAATATTCAAAATGATGAAGAACTTTTGAAAGCTTTAAGAAGAGAGTTATGCGATATTTATAATAGCTCAAAAGATAAGAAAGATATTGAAAAAATGTCTGATTATGAGCTTGTTGATCTGGCTACTCATATTACAAATGGTGTTCCTGTTTCTACACCGGTTTTCGATGGTGCCAGAGAGCAAGATATAAATGCGGCTTTAAAAAAAGCAGGATTAAATACGTCAGGGCAGGTGACTTTGTATGATGGTCGAACAGGTGAAAAGTTTGATCGACAGGTTACTGTAGGCTGTATATATATGCTGAAATTACATCACATGGTTGATGATAAAATTCATGCTCGTTCAATTGGACCGTATAGTCTTGTTACACAGCAGCCTCTCGGTGGTAAAGCTCAATTCGGCGGACAGAGATTCGGAGAAATGGAAGTCTGGGCGTTGCAGGCTTATGGCGCAGCTTATACTTTGCAGGAAATTTTGACTGTAAAATCAGACGATGTAGCTGGTAGAACAAAAGCTTATGAATCTATCATAAAAGGTGATGAAAATATTGTTCCGGGTATTCCTGAGTCATTTAATGTTCTTATGAAAGAGTTATGTGGGTTGGGATTGAATTTTGAGTTCCAGCAAGATGCGGTTTCAGAAGATCATCAAAAAGTTGAAGGTTAAATTATAGGGCGGAAAAATGGCAGATAATCAATTACAAAAGATTTTTGGTCAGGTAAGTAATCTTAACAGTTTTGATGCTATCAGGGTTTCTATTTCCAGTCCTGACAGAATTAGGTCATGGTCGTTTGGAGAGGTAAAAAAACCTGAGACTATCAATTACAGAACATTTAAACCGGAAAGAGATGGTCTTTTCTGTTCTCGTATATTTGGTCCGGTAAAGGACTATGAGTGCTTATGCGGAAAGTATAAGCGTATGAAATATCGAGGCATAATTTGCGAAAAATGCGGAGTTGAGGTTACGCTTTCAAAAGTTCGTAGAGAACGTATGGGACATATTGAATTGGCGTCTCCCGTTGCTCATATCTGGTTTACAAAATCGCCTCCAAGCAGAATAGCTCTATTATTGGATATAACATCCAGTGAAATGGATAAAATCCTATATTTTGAGAATTATGTTGTTATTGATCCAGGGGTGACTCCTCTTAAGCAATATCAATTAATGTCTGAAGAAGACTATTACAAAGCTCAGGATGAGTATGGTGAAGATTCGTTCGTTGCGGGGATCGGTGCGGAGGCATTACGGTCTATGCTTGCGAATATAGATTTGAAACTTGAGAAAGAAAAATTACGTCTTGAGTTGAAAGAAACTAATTCAGATATGAAGCGTCGTCGTTTAGTAAAACGTTTGAAATTAGTTGAGGCATTTTTAGGGTCAGATACAAGACCTGAATGGATGATATTGCAGTGTATCCCTGTCATTCCGCCGGAATTGCGTCCATTAGTCCCGTTGGATGGTGGTCGTTTCGCAACATCTGATTTGAATGATTTGTATCGTCGTGTTATCAATAGAAATAATCGTTTAAAGAGACTTTTGGAACTCAAAGCTCCTGATATTATCGTAAAAAATGAAAAGCGAATGTTGCAGGAAGCTGTTGATGCTTTATTTGATAATGGTCGTCGAGGAAAGGTAGTAACAGGAACCAGTAAACGTCCTTTGAAGTCTCTTTCCAGTATGTTACGTGGTAAGCAAGGTCGTTTCCGCCAGAATCTTTTAGGAAAAAGAGTCGATTATTCAGGTCGTTCAG
>JAFUZX010000110.1 GCA_017476405.1 Alphaproteobacteria bacterium
CTGAACTTATCGGAAAGAAAAATGATCTATCTGAGAATATTTTGGATTCTAATTTCATGTTGGGAATGTTGCAGGGGTATTTATTTACTCTTGAAAGGTTAGCTGTTACAAAGTTGGATAGTGAAAGGAAAGAATACGAGGAAAAAAAGCATTATTATGAAGGCATACTTTCTCCCAAAAAGAAGATTGGCAATGTCGGGCGTGAAGGAGTTTTACGTTCCTGTATCTTAACAGCTGCAATTCTACGTGAGAAAGCTCCTAAAGATCAAGATCAAGGACGTAGATTCAGAAAAGTATACGAACAATTGGTAAAATTATCAAAATTAAGTGAGTTTTCAAAAAATAAAACAGGTATAAGAAAAGCTGTCGGTTATGGGAAAACAGCTAATACAGATGCTGATATAACATCAAAAATAAATAATCTTACGGCATCATTCAATGTTGAAGCTCCGTATGTCGGAACAGTTACAGCTTCAGCTAGCAGAAAAACAATAAAAGGAAGTCCATTTATATACGAAAACGGTAAATTTATGCGGTTAACTGTTTCCTTACCAATATATTCCAGTGGAGTTGTCGGATTAGCGGTTGTGAGAGAGCGATTTAAGAGCGTTTTTGATAAAGCGTCAGATAAAAAACTTTCAATTAATTTAGATGATTTTAAAGATATAGCCAAAGGTTTTGGTATTGTAAAAGGTGTAGATAAAGCTGCGGCGGTTCTTTCTAATTTAGGTTCACCTGCGGGAATTAGCGCATCCGGATCCGCAGACTTTACGTTTAATTGGAGATGTACTCCGCATTTGAAAGATTCATCAAAATTGATACCTCTACCTGGAGAAAAACTTATCAAAAATGATAAAGATCGTTGGTCCCTTGACTCTGTAGTAGTTTTGAAAAAAATTAATGCGGGGATAAATACGTCAGGTAAAATTGTTGATGTTCCGGTAAGTGTGAAAGCTTCAGCAAGTATCGGGAAACAAAGCAAAATCGTTGGATCTGATACGTTTAACGATACTCTTGGAAAGGCTAATGTATTTGCGCTCGGTATTGTTGATTCTAAATCAGGTGAAAGTACGCAAATGTCATCTATGTTGAAAAAACGGTCTAAGCAATTTGTGAAAATGTTTAAACGTATCGCTTCTATGGATTCCAACGCTGCTATTGAATTACAAGATGCTTATAACAAAATTATGAATCATTGTGATTCGTCCGAGGAAAAAACAGAATGTGAGCAATTATTCAGAGATTTCATAGCCGGTTGTAAAAAATTAGCAAAAAATGGTACGGAAAACGGTGATGCGAATTCAGGTGAAGAAGAAACAGCAGAACTGCTTGACGAAGAAGATGCTGGTAAAAAGAATGAGTTAAAAAGCCTTGATACAAAGGAAATAAAACAAACGCTGGATTTGTTCGGGAAAATCTTAAATAAGTATTATATCCACGTATTTAAACCATTTTATGATCAATCTTTTTCTGTAGTTAATGAAGAAGAAAACACCGAAGAAGAGGATTATTTACCGAATCAGAATATTGCCGAAAGTAAATAATACATTTTGATAAGGTATGTCGAGCATTGCTTCAAATTTAAAATAACAGATTAAACGCTTTTGGTTATTTTTAGTGAAGCAGTGCTTGATATCTTTAGTTAGTATATTCAATGTAATCTTTAAATTGTTTTATAAATTCTTCTTTTTTATTTCCGAAAATTGAAATAGATGTACGTTTTTCCAATTGTTTTAGTAGGTTGGAAGCCAAGTTTGAGAATATTTCGGATTTCGAAAATTTTATATCTTCTGAAAAATACTCAGCTATATTAAGAATTAATCTATCGGAGGATTTTTTCAAAATTTGTAAACCTATAATAAAAATATAACCATTCATTTCTAGAGTTTTTTATTTTTTTACTAACGTCTTTCATCAAATGCATAATCAGAGTCTAATAATGTTAGAAAAAGCTGATTGTTATTAGTATATTTATCAAGAAGTATCTCCTTTAATTTAGGAGAAAATTCTGCATGGGAAGTAATTTCATGTAGAAATTCAGGAAACATTTCAATTAATTCTTCAGCAATTTTATCACTGAATTTTCCATATTTTTCCGAAAGAGCTTGAATTATTTGTCTTATTTTACCATCATTTTTAAATACAAGTTCATCAAAGAAATAATTATCTCTGCCTATTAACTCTTGTATAAAAGAAGTGAGAAATTTTTCTTTTTCTTCAGTAATTTCTGGAAAAAGTGACGGTATATTTTCTTCTGATACTTTCATTATTATAGATGTAGCTATTGAAGGAGTTATCGCTTCGGAATATTCTTCAAAAATTCTGTCTGCCAAAGATGTCTCACATACGTAAGATATAGGAAGCAGTAAATTTAATTTTGCTTGACTCCTGTTTATATTAGGAATCAAGGGAAAGAAATGAGGTTTTTTAATTTTTTTGGCTCTTTCTGTAAATTCAGCAACCACTTGGGGTATTTCTTTAAATTCTATAAGATCCAAAATTGCTAAAGTTCCGTCTATATCTATTTCATTTATAATGCTATTGGACTTTATTTTTTCAATTTTAGATGAAATATGTGGAATGAAGGCTGTTAGCATAGTTTCTGAAAATGGCGGAACATCGCTTGGAACGGCTTTTTCAACTGCGTAAGCACAAAATATGTTACATAAAAACTCGAAAACTTCTTCTGTTGGATGATTTTTTACAAAATTTTCTATTATCGGATCAGTTTCTTCACATCGACCAAATGCCATTCTTTGAATTACCAAATCTCTCAGATCTGATTTTTCTGAAATGTTACATAAAAACTTATCTGTGGCATTTGGGTTATATTTTGTTAAAAATTTTATAGCGGAAACTGTATTAAATATACAGTTTGAATGCTCAGCAATTAATTTACAGATATTTATCAAGTGCTGTAATGGTACTTCTCTTTCTTGGGCCGTATTCAGAAAGTTAAATAAGTTAAGTTCGGTATCAACGTCAAAAAACATGCGAGCGACTGCGTCAGTATATGTTGTTGAAATATTTAATATATCGCATAAAGTCGGAATTATCCATTCCTGACGAATGTCTCCGTTTATCCTCATAGAAAAATCAAGCAAAGGGTATGCTGATTTACGAAGACTCGGATAAGATCGGTCTATTTCTTTGCCTCTAATTGCTAATTCCCTGTCATTGTACAGCGATTCTATCCAATAATCATTTGCGGCGATTGATGAAGATTGTGCTGAAGAAAGTTTTGTTCTCGGTATGCTCTGTAATTCGGCATGAGTTTTTTTGCTGACGAAATTAAGTCTGTTACATTTTTCATGATTTTTCGGATAAATCGATATATATCCCTCAACGTCGGAAGAAACATTTTTTAAAGGAGGAATTTGAATTTCTTCCGCAATCATTTCTACATCTGTCCTGATGCCAAGTAAATCATTTATTGTTTCCAAAAGAGTATCTTTCGTAATAGCAAACGTTCCCATTTTTACAGACTCGTTTACTTCCTTTATGCGTTTTTCTGCCGCCAATTTTCTTGGTGTAGCTGATCCCTCTTGAGTAGCGGAATATCCATCCATCAAAAAACAAAATGTTTTTATTATATTGCTCCAACCTCCGTACATTTCATGATCACCGTCAGCGTAGGATATAAGAGGTTTCAATGATTCGTTCTCTCCAATTGTTGCGTGACCGCTCACGATAGTGGCCCATTCTTTTCTGATTTCAGGACTTCCATCATTTGCTAATTCGCGAATATTTCTCAATTCTCCTTCGGGAGCAAAAAAACCTCTCAGTTTTTCCGCTTTCTCAGGAATTCTTGCCAAATCAAGTGTTACTTCTCCTGTATATTCCTTCTTTTCATTTAAGATAGATTTACAAAATATGCAAGAAAATAAATGTCGAATAGTAGTCTCAACGCAATCTGAAAATTTTTGTCCATTATATTCTGTTACAGAATTTATGATAATTCTTTGTCCAGCGTAGAACGGAACAACGGATGGATCTTTATGTATTTCTTCAAAAATACGAGTTGTTAATTCGCTTTGATATGCTTCTCTTTTATCTGTGTAACCCAGTTTTTTGGCAAGTTCATCTAATTTATTTGCGGGAAGCGCATTCCAAACATAAGCGCATATCAAGTTGTTTGTGTAAAAAGGTGGATAAGGTTTTTGTTCAAAAGGGAATGTTGTTGAACTTTCTTCCTGTTGTTCAGACATAATTGCGTTGGCGATATTTTTTCCTAAACGAAATAATCTCTCGAAATATTCGACTTTTCCATGCGTTAATTGAAAATATTTGGCTCCGAATTGTTTCATTAGTATATTTTTTTGCGGGTTATCGCTTGCGAGACTATCTATTGCGTCTATTTCTGAGAATATAATGCTACTTTCTCTATTCTGTCTGACTTCTGTGTCTATATTAAACATACCTACGATAAAATCAGTTTGTTTTGCCTCTATAAAAGTTATTGTTCCATTTCCTTGCGCATTCAGTGATCTTCCGCATGATGGAAACAGTTGAATCAATAAATCGCTCATAGAATCAAAACCGTGATCCTTGAAACTGCATGAATCACCGTTATATTTTTCTCCTTGATTATAAAAATATTTAATATTTCCGGAAAATCTTGAATTTTTTAAAATTTCATCACTGCTGAGTATATACCCTCTGATTAAATCAGTTTCTTTTGTAAATTTATGCGAGTGTATTGCCCATGAATCAATTGACATTGCTTTACAATGATACGCAAGGACGCACGTCGCAAAAACAAAAAAGGCTTTTTTCATTGTAACATAACCTTATCCTAGTTTTTTAATCTAAAATAATAACAGGAAAACAAAAACTAAATAAAATAACTTCTTTAATGGTGAATCATCTCTATACTAACATTGTAATATAGTATTGCAGGTTTAAAAGTCAATGATTTATTCCTAAAAATAATTTTTGTACGAGTTCATTATTTTTATTTTCAAACTATAGTATGATTTTTGAAAATTTCCTATATTATTGAGATATGAAGAAAATTTTAGCTATTATTCTTATTGTGTTTTGTTGTTTAGAAAACTCTTCTGTAAGAGGAGCTAATTCTATTTCCACCACAAATTCCAATACGAGTTCTATTCAGAATCATAAAATACGAGAACTATGTAAGGAAGCTCAAAATATTGAACAACAAATTTCTAAGCTGGAAATTGAGATAGATTCCTTGAATCAGCAGGAGAGAAATACAGCTCCTATTTTAAAAAGTACTTATGAGATTATTGCACGGTGTTTTACTTTATTATTCGATTTGCAGCGTTTTTCAAAGTTGCTTGTAGTCGGTCAATGCAATAATAAAAATGATTTTGTGCGTTGTTCTATAATTATTAAAAATTTCTCAACTTATTTTAAAACAGTTTCGGAGCAATTGTCGGTTAACGCAACGGCTATAATAAACATAAAACGTCAAAGATCTGAAAAGTTAAATAAACTTACTTTATTAAAAACAAAATATATGAAATTGAGAGAGCAAATTAGTGGCGAATTAACATTGATTCCTAGGACTGATGAGGAAAGTATCATAAAGAATGTGGTTTATCATATCGCAACAAAATCTAACTCGTTAGACGAATTAGACGCTGAATTGGAATCTGAAAATGCCGTTGGGGTTTTGAAAAATACAAAAATTAATACGGATCTTTTATTGATATATCCTGCTGTAGGAAAAATTGTGGCGGAATTCGGTGATAAGGGTGAAAATGGTGAAATGGTGAATTTCCTGGCTTTTGAAACACGGAACGACGCTATTGTGGTATCTCCGGCAAAAGGACTTGTCGTTTTTTCAGGGAAGTTCCTGAATTATGGGAATATGGTAATCATAAGTAACGGAGAATATCGAGTATTTTTATATGGTATAGGCGATAATGTTTATACTAATACTGGTGATATAGTTGAAATCGGGGATTATATTGGTACAATGAATAGCTTGGTGAATAGGCCTGTTGTGAAGATAGAGCTGAAAAAATCAGGTGAGGCTTTGGATCCTCGTCATTGGTTACTTCAAACTATTGATAAAAAAGGTAGTCACTTCGGAGGCGAAAGAAAAATTTAACGGTTTGATTAGTTTGTTTTTATAAAAGAATATCGGAAGAGTAATGGAAAATTCGTTGAAAAAAAGTTTCTTATTTTTATCTTCATTATTTGTTGTGTTGCTTTGTAATACTTCTTGTTCAGGTGGTTCTATAAAAAAAGATAACGAAGAGGCAAAATTTCAATCAACTGAGTCTGCGGAACAAAGTAAAGCAAAACATAAATGTGATTTGATTATTCCAGATACAATAAAGAAAAATATTCCTGAGGATATGCAATATATTGTATTTTTGCAAATGATATTGGGAATGGTTAGATCAGAATACGTGAATGAATTAACAGAGGGAGAGACAATAGAAAAATCTATATCGGGTATGCTTTCATCGCTTGATCCTCATTCATCATATCTAAATGAAAAGGCATTTTCAGCTCTGAAAAATCAAACAGATGGTGAATTCGGCGGTTTGGGAATAGAAATTATGATGGATGAATCATTTGTCAGAATTATTTCTCCGATAGATGATACGCCGGCATACAAAGCAGGTCTGAAAAGCGGAGATATGATTATTTACGTTAATGATGAATGTGTTAACGGACTGTCTGCTGAAGAAACGCTTGAAAGATTGCGAGGAAAACCAGGTACAAAAGTAAAATTGAAAATAAAACGAGCGGATAAATTACCTTTTGATGTAACAATAGAGCGGGCGATAATTAAAGTTCAATCCGTAAAAGCTGAAATTTTGAATGATATCGGATATATAAGAATATCAACATTCGATAAACATACGACAGAAGGTATTAAAAAATTTCTATCGGAAAATAAAAATAAAAATAAAAAATTACGTGGATTGATTCTTGATGTTCGGAATAATCCGGGAGGGTTATTGGAAGAAGTCGTGTCTGTTTCGGATTTATTCTTGGATGGTGGAAAAATTGTGTCAACTCGTGGCCGTACTCCTGAAAATACAAAGGAATTTAGTGCGACAAAAGGCGATATGACAAACGGAATGCCTATAGTCGTCTTGATTAACAGCGGTACAGCTTCCGCTCCTGAAATTTTAGCAGGGGCATTGAGGGATAATAAACGAGCTATTATTATCGGTACTCGGTCATTCGGTAAAGGATCAGTACAAAAAGTTATACCATTATCTGAAAAGACGGCTATAAAATTAACTGTGGCAAAACATTTTACACCAAGTGGAGAATGTATCCAGGCGAATGGAATAACTCCGGATATTGAAGCGGATTGGGCTGAAATAAAGAAACCGGAGGCGTTATTTGTTGTTCGAGAAGAATTTTTCCCAAATGCTTTGGACGCTGAAAAGAAAGTCGCAAATAAAAAAATATCAGATGAGCAAAATAAAAAAGCGATTGAGGCATTAAGTAAGAAAAAAGATGAAAAAGATAAAGAGGATGAGGATTATGAACTCCTATATCGAAAATTATCTTTGAAAGAAAGAGCGGAAAAAGATTTTCAACTCAGTAAAGCATTTGATACAATAATCACTATTGATAAGTTAAAAGCAATGGGCGCATCTGATGCAAAGAAATAATAAACTTCTTATAGCTTGGTTTATATTTGGCATATGTGTTGTCTCGTTTATGTTTATTACAAAGATATACTATGATTTGAGAAACGACGAGCGATTTTCTTACCAATATAGGATTA
>JAFUZX010000111.1 GCA_017476405.1 Alphaproteobacteria bacterium
ATATGATTCCGGCATACTCTTTTTTTATTTTTTTATTAGAAGCTGCAAAGGTAGGTATTGAGAATAAACTTACAGATACCAAAACAAAGCCAATCGAAAATATGAACTTCAAAGAAAAATCTCCAAATTAGATTCCAAAAATAGGATATATGTAAAAATACTATGAAAAGAAATAGAAATCAAACGAAATGAAATATATACTGCATTTGTTTTTTCAAATGAGTAATGTCGGGAAAATTTTGTGAAGAGAATAAATAAGGTAATTTTTTTTAAGATATTAAGAACAACGATGTATTCAACAATTGCGCTTACATTATGCGCTTGGATAGTTCAGTCATCTAGATATCTTGATATGTTAAATCAATATAATATAAGTCTTGCCAGATTTTTTAAATTTTCATCTTATTTGTGTGTAGACATTATTGCGGTTATTTTACCGATATCATTTGCAATTTCGGCCGCATTTGTATTTTTCAGATTTGTTCAATCTAATCAACTTATAGCGATGCAAGCTTCTGGAATTCCGGCCGTAAGATTGTTAAATCCTTTAATTGCGTTAGCATCAATTATTACAACATACCTTTACATTAGTAATGTGTATATATCTCCGAATGCATGGTCATCATTTAGACGTATTGAATTTGAAATTAAGAATAATATAGAACCACCGGAATCTGCCGGATCTATTTTTTCAATAAATGGTTTTTCAGTTTATGCTCAAGAATATGTTGGTAATTTTTCTTTTCGTAATTTATTTATATTAGATTTGCGAAACTTAAGTAAGTCTTATAGTTATTATGCAAGGAGTGGTTCAATAAGAAATAATACGTTATTTTTAGAAAATGGGGAACGAATAGAGATAGATAATGTTTCGAAAAAAAATTCTATAATAAAATTTGAGGCTTATCAATATGATTTAAAAGAATTATTAAATGTTGAAAGGACAGCTATTCAACCGAATGAAAAATATATGAGAGACTTATTAGCTAATAATACGGGAAATGATCTTTTAAATAAGACTCAAGTAGCACTTTTCCATCAAAAAATTACATCACCTCTTTTAACTTTTATTTTTTCATTATTAAGCTTTTTTATGATATTGATGTCACCGTATAAGAGAGATAGAGGGCATTTTATAACTTTTCTTTTAATATTGTTTATTGTTATTTTTCAAGGAACATATTTTTGGGTAACTAATGCGGCGGCAAGAGATTTCATGTTTATAAAGATTAATTATCTTATGGTAATGATTCCTATTATCATATTTCCTTTAATGATTTTTTGGAGATCTAGATAGCGATGAAAAAAAAGATTTTCAAATATATTTTTAAAATGCAAATGAATGTAATGTTTTTTGCTGCTTTTTTTATATTTTCATTGATTTTGCTTTTTGATTTTGCGGAAGTAACAAGAAAGTTTCCTATTTCAAATTTTGAACAGATTATTTTTGCGATTAAGTTATCTTTATTAAGAACTCCAAATACTTTTTGTGAAATTTTGCATTATGTTTATTTTATATCGGCAACATTTAGTTTGTGGCATTTATCCGCATCTAATCAAATGACGATTTTAAAATCCGCAGGAAGATCTCCTATGCAAATTTTACGTCCTTTTGTGTTTTTTTCTGTATGTATGGCTTCCGTTTGGCTTTTTATATTGCATCCGGTCGGTAATTATACCGAAGCTGTATATAATAAATTAGTAAAATCTCAAATTCAAAATGCGAATGAAAATATTTGGATAGATTATGTTCGTGATAATCAATTAATATTTTTAAGGCGAATTGTAAAAAATCATGTAGATGGAATGTATTTATTTGATACACGGAATAATAGGCGTGTATTTGCTAATTCTGCGAATATAAATAAAAATGAATGGAATTTGCGTGAAATAAAAATTATTGATTGTAATTCAGATAAAATAACAGTTGCGGAAAACATGGTTATACATAATCGCATATCTGAAAAACTTATAAAGCTGCTGACTAAGAAACCAAAAAAACACAATATTTATTCACTTTTTAATGTATACAGTATACAGAATAATGATAAAGTCGGTTTACAGCTGTATGTGTTTGAGCTACATAAACTATTAGCAAATTGTATGTATTTTGTGTTATTTGCATTAATTGCCGCAGCAATTTGTTTTCCTATTAATCGTTATAAGACAAGAACAAGTATTGCTGTTCAATTGATTATAATAGCAATGTTTTTGAGATTTTTGGATAATATGGCTGATTCTCTTGCTCGTACAAATGTTTTAGATATAACTTTAGCCGCATGGGCAGTTGTTATGTGTGCGTTTTTTGTTACTATAGGTATATTAATTTGGAAAGAAGTATGAAGAATCAATATATTACAATAGTTTTATTTTTTTATTTTTCGATTGTTCAAATATGTTTTTGTAATGATATTTATTTTATAAATTCAGATGAAACTGTTTATGTCGATGATAACGTAATTTGCAAAGGAAATGTAATTGTAATGTATGAAGGTAGAATTATTTCAGCCGATGAAATTACATATAATCAAAAAAAAGAGGAAGTATTAGCCAAAGGAAAAGTTATTCTTAAAGATGAACAGCAGAATGTTTATTTTTTCTCATCTTTACGAGTTAGTCGTAATTTCGATAACGGTGAAGGAGATGACATAAAAATTATAATGAACGATCGTTCAAGGTTAGCTGCTAAAAAATGTTATTTGAAGCAAGGAAAGTTTGAACTGAGAAATGCGATATATACACCGTGTTATGAATGTGTCGCTTTTGATGAGTTGACATGGCAAGCAAAGGCTTCTCATGTAAATTTGGATCTTGATGATACGATTGATTATGAAGATTTAACGGTTGAATTGCTTGGAAATACGGCTTTTTATTTACCGTATTTATCTGTTCCGAGTCCAAAAATAAAGAAAAGAACAGGTTTTTTAGCACCGAAATTTTCTGTATCAAGTAAAGGCGGATTCAGTGTTTTACCTCAGTATTTTATTGATATTTCCGGGAATCAAGAACTGATTTTGAAGCCTATAATTACTCAAAAAATTGGCAGTGTCGCATGGTTATATTATGGTTCCAGATTTAAAAATGGCGAATTTTCTATTGATGCAAGTATTACAGGAGTAAAATCGGCGAAAGAAGCTAGATCTGATATTACTGATGTTAAAGAAAGAAATAATGTAGATAAAATTATAAAAAGTGGTTATCGAGGCCATATTTTTTCAACTTTTAAGTATGAAATAAATGATATTTGGAGATTTAGTTCATTTATTAATTTAGCTTCTGACAGATATTATATGCAGAGATTCCCTTTTTTATATAATAATGATCGAATATTAGAAAGTAAGGCTATGTTGGAAGGTTTTGATAACAGAGACTATAGCCTAGCAAAAGTATCTATGTTTCAAGCTAGAAATGATGACGAAACCCCAAAAGCTTTTCCGATATTAGAAAAGACTTTTAGCAGAGAATTATTCGAAGGTACTCTTGATGTTAATACAATGTTTTTGAATTTGCTTTTTAAAAACGGAAGAAAAGCTAATAAATTAGCGAGTATTATTTCTTGGAGTAAAGAATGCGTATTTTTGAATGGACATTTGCTGGAATTCAAAATAATGGCTTTATTAAAAGCGTTGAAAGTTAGTGAAAAAACAAAAACAGCTTATGATTCTTTTGTTGACGCAACTCCTCAGGTATCTTTAATTTGGAAATGGCCGCTTTTGTTTTCTTGTGATGGATTTGAAACTGTATTTACACCTATTGTGGGTATAATTGCGGCCGGAAATAGAAATCGCACAGACATATTTGAGGAACAGTTTACGGAAATAAACGATATAAATTTCTTATCGACTGAAAAAACAATATCTCCTTATAATATTGATTATGGAAGTCGAGTTTGCTATGGAACGAAAATATCTGTATATAATGGTAGCCAGAATTTAGCATATTTTACCTTAGGAAGGACTACAGAAATTACAAACCGTAAAGAAGAATCAGATTCAACAGGATTAAAGCATAAAAATTCGAATATAGTTACATATGGTGAAGTATTTTTAGCTAATGATATATCACTAATATTTAACGGAAGTTATTCAAGTCATAAGAAGGAATGGACAAAATCCGAATGGGGAATAAGAGGAGCATATCAGAAACTTTTTTTTGATATTTTATTTTTTAATGGAAAGCAAGCGACTTATAATCCATTTCTCTCATATGCGGATAAGGATGATCATGTTGAAAAGTATAAGGGAGCTATGTTGGATTTAGGTTATCAAGTTAATAGCAAACTGACTCTTAAAGGCGGATTAATATTTGGAACAGAATCACATAAAAATAATAGAAATGTTACTTATAGATTAATAAAACAGTCGGTTGGTGTTGAGTATAAAAATGAATGCGCAAATATTAAAATAGGAGTTGAGCGTACGAGATATCGTCGAGGTGATATAAAGCCACAGACTAATTTTTCATTTGTTATTACTTTAAAAAATTTCGGAAGTTAACTAAATAAAAAAAATTATTATTGGTATATTAGAAAAAACTGTAGATATGATTTTATCGTATAACTATTTAATATTTTTAAAATATGCTTGAGTGAATGTCAATTTTATGATTTTATATTTTATAATATATTGTCTTAAATAAAATAGAATAGGGGGAATTAAAATGAGAAAGATATTTATATTATCTTGTATTTGTATAAATGTATATAATTTTAATAGTTTGCAAGCTTCTTTTACTGAGTTATCTTCTTCAGGTATTTCCAATTTGAATCGCAATAATAGCAGTGAGGACGATGTAGTTTTAATGCAGCAAATTGAAGATATAACCAAACGAAATGATGATTTAGAAAATAAGATTAAATGTTATCATATACAGATTGAAAACTGTATGAAAGAAAATGAGGAAATATCAAAGCAAATTAATGAATTAATGATAGAAAAAAATGAGGAAATGAAAAGCAAAGATCAAAAAGACGAATTACAAAGGGATCAAATAATTAATGACTTAACAGGCGAGATGAAGAAGTTAAGATCTGAGGTGACTCAATTAAGATTAGAACTTCAAAATCAGAAGATTTTAAATAAGTTATTATCAATGCCGGTTAATGATGATGTGCAACAAGTTAATAATTATTCGGTTGGAGATATACCAAGTCCAGATCGCTCTACATTATCTGGTGACAATATATTTTATGGTAATTGTAATCAATTTTCCGGAATGCCTTCAGCGTTTATACCTAGTGATCAGTCATCTTCGACGTCACATCAATCCTCATTGCCGCCTGTATTTCCGAATCCTTTTGAATCACAAAAGTCACATCAATCTTCATTGCCGCCTGTATTTCCGAATCCTTTTGAAACACAAATGCCACGTCAATCCTCGTTGCCACCTGTATTCATGAATCCTTTTGAATCACAAATGTCATGGCATCAGCCTCAAGTTCAGATGCAATTTCCGAATCAACAACCGCAAAATTTTTTTCAGCCATCGTTACAATATCCGTTTGCAACAAACTGAAAAACCACTTTTTTATAAAGAGTAAGATTGAAATTTATTATAAGATTGATTTGTGTTTTTGTTATATAAAAAACCACCATTTATGTTGATGGTGGTTTTTATATTTTTTTTATGATTATCGATATATTTAACCAAATGCTCCTCCCGGTTTATTTGGATCATTAGTACTGAGAGAATATTTATTGGTATCATTATTAGTATCGTCAGTAAGATTTGAATCACTTTCAATACTACTAAAGAATGAATCATCTTCAAATGTTGTTTCATTATCTGTGTTATTGTTATTTTTTACAATCACGGTATCGCTGGATTCAATTTCAGCTTTTCTTGGAATTCTAATTGTAAATTTAGAACCTATACCTAATTCACTTTCGACACTAACGGTTCCGCCAAGCACATCGATATATTTTTTGGTAACGGATAAACCAAGACCGGCTCCTGAATTTTTAGATTGGTTATCTTGGAATGAATCGAAAATTGTTTCAATTCTATTAGGCGCAATTCCGGCACCGGAATCTATTACAGAAAATTCTACAAAATCTATACCATTTTTAACTAGCGGTACAACACGTAATGTAATTTTTCCGAATTGCGTGAATTTTGCGGAATTACTAAGTAAATTAAGTAAGCATTGACGCAATTTCGTTGTATCAGTGTACATAGCGCCGATATCTTTTCCGGTTTCAATGAAGAGTGAGTTATCGTTTTTAGTAATGAGAGGCATTGTAACGCTCTCAACATCTTTTACGAGGTTAGCTATTTCAATATTTTCAAAAAATAGCTGTGTCTTACCTGATTCAATGGAAGATAGATCCAAGATTTCCTCTATTAATGATAGCAAATGCTTTGCTGAACTGACAATCTTACGTAAATCATCAGCACTGACGGTATCTTTTCTATCTAAAGCTTCTTCTTCTAAGATTTCAGCGTATCCAATAATTGCGTTTAGAGGAGTTTTTAATTCATTGCTCATATTTGCCAGGAATTTTGATTTTGCAGCGTTAGCTTCGTCTGCAGCTAATCTTGATTTTTCAAGGTTAAGATTTGATTCTTCAAGTTCTTTTGCTTTTATTTCAAGATCTGCCGTTCTTTCCTTTATTTGTGCTTCTAAAAGAGCTGCGTTATTTGCTAATTTCTTTTCGACTTCTTTGCGGCGATTTATGTCTAATGCTGCCAGAATTATGCATTGTTCTTCTTCAATTTCAATCGGACTTGCTGAACAAACAGACCAGAAACTGCCTCCACTGTAACTTTGTGCTAATACTTCGTAATTTAATACGTTAACGTTAGAAGATATTGCGTTAGATATATAGTGTCGATCTTCATCATATAGAAATAATTTCCAAAAATCGACTTCAGAGACAGCGTCTTTTTCTATTTTGAATAGGGTCATTGCCGACATATTTATTTGTTTTATTTTTCCGTCAGCCGCACTGAATATCGCAATAGCCAAAGGCGTTGAAGTGGTAATTGTCGTCGATATTTCTAATTGTTCTTTGGTTTTATTATAGAATCGTGCCAGTACAAGACATATCAGCGACCAAACAACAATTAAAGTAATTATTATAGATGGAATACGATTTAATAATGTTTCAAGCATTTCATCTACAGTAGATCTATCTGTAGCTATTATTATAAAGAATGGCTCGCCTTTCATTTTAGCCGGCAGTTTGATTTCTTCTTTATATACTTTAAATACAGTTGAATCGATTTTTATTTCTGATAGTCCATCTGATATGGATTTTAATTTCTTTACCAAATGCAATCCAAGAGCGGCAGTTGTTCTGATGTTCTTTCTTACAGATGGCAGTGTGTTCATGGAAATATATCTTCTGCAATCAGGTGATATTATATAGAATGAACGAGGGAATGAGCCTTCATTCATATTCATCATATAGTTTTCATATTGATTCCATTTGATCATTATTTCATAGAATACTTTTTTCTGCATTTGTTCGACTTGCATATCTTTGTCGTCTTTGGTCTTTATTTCCGCATCTGATTTATCTTTATTATTTTCTTTATTTTCATTAGATTTTTTATCATCATTTTTAGCTGCTTCTTTTTCGATGTTTTTCTCAGTTTGATTTCCGATATTTGTTTCTGTTTCAATAATGTCTTTACCGTCTTCGGTTTTTTGAAGCAGATATTTTATGACTATTTCATCAGAATCTTCGAGTTGTTCCATAGAAAATAGGATATTGTTGGACATATTATGATAAAGTTCGTCTTTTATATCCAAATCATCTGGTAGATTTTCCAGTGTAGTCGCAATAGCTTTTCCATCGCTTCTATAAACATTTATTGCCGCAATTTTGTTATCGGCTTCTATGATTTTAGCGAGATTCTTTTTTGTCGTGTCTTGATTTTCGCTTACTGCTTCTATAGCGTTGGTACATATTGACTGTATATATTCAGGCGTGTACTTAAATTGAAGTGAAATATATTTGGACAGACCTGTACCTTCGTCTATTATAAAGCTATCTACACATCCCTGCGCATCATTTTTTGCGGCTGATTGTAAGAAGTATATTCCGATCAATAACGGAATTAATATACAAGCTAAAACTAATGCCATAGTTTTAAATGTATCAACAAGTTTTTTTACCATAGGACCACCTAACTCCCAAAAGAATTCTAACAAACCTCTAAAGAACTCTAACTTCTTTATCGTATACTGTTAAAGTTACTTTTTAGTAAATATTTGTATAGTTTTGTTATTTTCGGAATCTTTTTTGTAAAATAAGTGAACTTCCAAGAAGAATTAGAGTTAATCCAATGATAATGAATATATCCGGGATTTTATCGTATATGACGTAATCCAGTATAGTAACCGGAATCAGCATTGTATATGTGCCGGATGCAAGGCTTGAACTCGTAGAAATTGACAGGGCATGTATTATACTATACTGAGCCAGTACTCCGATAAATCCTCCGAAGCATAATATAAGAGCGTGTTCCGGAATTATTGGGGAAAATCCGTGAAAACCTACGGTAAGAGATATTATTATGAGTAATATATGATGATAGAAGATTATGGTTAGTTCATTTTCTGTCGATGAGAGTTTTCTTATAATGACTTGATTTAGTGCCGATATAACTGCGGCCATTACCGCAAACATAGTTCCCAACTGAAATATGCCGATTCCGGGGCGGAATGCGACCAGCACGCCGAGAAATCCTATAAATACTGCCCATGCATCGATTGCGTAGAATTTTTCTTTTAAAATAAGAACACTCAGAGGGATTACGAATATAGCGCTTGAGTATCCGACTACAGTCACATCTGTCATAGATGTGTATCTGTATGCTAGCATGTACATGTATGTCGCAATAGAAGCCAATATCGCTCGAAATATGTTTTCGCCGATTTTTTTTGATTTTAATGGATTCGTTTGCTTGAAAATCGCAAATATTAAAAGGGGGACAAATCGAGATATTGTTCGGATAAACGTAATTTGGTTAACGCCATACGTTGGCATATAGTATTTCATTATCGTGTCCGAAAATGCGTATAAACAAACCCCCAATATTATAAAAAGGTAACCTGATTGTCTTGCGGCTAATAATCGTTTTGAAAACATGAATCTACATAAATAACATTTAATTATGTACGCATACAGAAGAAATTAAGAAAAATCCCCGCTGTATGCGTCTGTTTACCAACAACTCACAGTGAATTTACGCTTCTGACATATCGAAAGTGCTGGTTTCAGAAACAAGATCTCCATTGCTTCTTATCATTTGCTCGATTTTTTCCGCAATTTCAGGATGTTCTTTCAAATATTGGCGTGTCGCTTCTTTTCCTTGGCCAAGTTTTTGCTCACCCATAGAATACCAAGCTCCTGATTTATCAATCACACCGATTTTGGTTCCTATATCGATCAATTCGCCGATTTTCGAAATTCCTTCTCCATATATAATATCGAATTCTACAACTTTAAACGGAGGTGCTACTTTATTTTTTACGACTTTAACTCGAACTTGGTTACCAATGACTTGATCTTTTTCTTTTAGGGAGCCGATTCTGCGAATATCCAGTCGTACAGATGCATAAAATTTCAAAGCGTTACCGCCTGTTGTCGTTTCAGGATTTCCGAAGAATACACCGATTTTCATTCTTATTTGATTTATGAAAATCATGATACAGTTTGATTTAGCGACAGTGGCGGTTAATTTGCGTAATGCTTGGCTCATTAAGCGTGCTTGAAGTCCCATATGAGAATCTCCCATTTCTCCTTCAATTTCCGCTTTAGGAACGAGTGCCGCTACGCTGTCTACTACCAGTATATCAACAGCTCCTGATCTAACGAGAGTATCCGCGATTTCAAGGGCTTGCTCTCCGGTATCAGGTTGCGATAGTACCAATGCATCGACATCTACGCCCAGATTTTTTGCGTACACAGGATCCAAAGCATGTTCTGCATCGATATATGCGCAGATACCTCCACGTTTTTGTGATTCAGCGACAGCATGTAACGCTAAGGTTGTTTTTCCTGAGCTTTCAGGGCCGAAAACCTCGATTATTCTTCCTTTCGGAAAACCGCCTACTCCAAGAGCCATATCCAGCCCTAAAGAGCCCGTTGGAATGGATTCTATTTCGACAACACCACCGCGTTGCCCTAATTTCATAATTGATCCCTTACCAAAAGCTTTCTCTATTTGAGAAAGGGCAACGTCAAGTGCTTTTTCTTTATCCATTTTTGATAGATTCCCTAATAAAAAAATAAAAGTTAGAAGATATTGATATCCCCTATTCGTATATATACCGATTTATACCCCCAAAGGTCAAGAGATAACTTTTGGAAATGCTTAAGGTAAAGCATGAGCTATATTATTATAAATTCGTTTATATCCATTACCGACTCTTTTGTATCCGACGACTAACAATGTTGTTATCAGAGACGCAATAAGGGTATATTCTACAGCGGTAGCTCCGATAGACCAGCGTTTGCCTTTTTTCTTTATAAAATGATCTAAAAACACTTCTTCACCCAATATCACTTTGTTTATTGTATAACATAATTGTTTATATAAGGTTAAAAAGCGTAAGAATATGATAAAAAAAAGAGCCCCATACGAGGCTCTCTTTTGATTTGATAATATATTGATTTAATTTATACCTAATTCAGCATCAGTAGATAATTCAATTATTTTGCGGATTACATGCCGAAAAAGATCAAGTATTGTACCATGATTAGGCTCATAAACACCAACATTAGTAGTAAAGTTGTTATCAGCTGGATTTTTCCAAGCCATAATCATTGTCTTTAATAGCTTAAGAGTGTTATTCATATCTATATCCAGAACTAAATAAGAAGCTGTCCTTTTTTTCAACTGATTTTCATTATTAACAGGTGCGTTATTTTTAAAAGTATTTATATCAGCTTGCGTTACGTTTATATCTCGTAAATTATTATTACTAATATCAAACAAGGCTGGTGCCGCTGCGTTTAAATCATTATTGTTATCTAAAACAGTTTTCAAGTTTGTTCCAAAATTATTGCCTTGTACATCGTGCGCTCCTGATAGATAAGTAGCGGGAATTCCATGGTTTGCATCCCCTGGTTCTTCAATTATTTGTCGTCTTCTTAGGTAATTTCTAACGGCATCTTGTAGTACTCGATTCAAGTTTGGCACAGCACAAACATCATTGATGTTGGCAGCTTGGCTCAATGCATCAGCTGTAGTTAATTGCTCTCGAACCCCTTGTGATAATACTCGATTCAAGTTTGGTACATTGGTAACATCATTGATGTTGGCAGCTTGGCTCAATTCATTAGCTGTAGTTAATTGCTCTCGAACCCCTTGTGATAATACTCGATCCAAGTTTTGTACATTGGTAACAGCATTGATGTCGGCAGCTTGGCTCAATTCATCAGCTGTAGTTAATTGCTCTCGAACCCCTTGTGATAATACTCGATCCAAGTTTTGTACATTGGTAACAGCATTGATGTCGGCAGC
>JAFUZX010000010.1 GCA_017476405.1 Alphaproteobacteria bacterium
ATATAGGCTGATCCTCGACATTTGTTTTTCAATTCGTGTAACCGATAATGGTCATTGACGAAAAACAAAAGTACCAAAAGAAGCGGAAGACTGATTGCAAATTCGATAAGAATCCCACCAAAACTTTTACGATTCAGAACAAAAGTTTTCGCTTCGCTCGTCTCATTACTACGCAACTTATTTCGAAGATGTCTGCGACTTTCATTGATCCATCTTATACATTTTTGGCAAAAGTTTACCCTCCCCCACATTGTCAATTTTGTCACCACAGCCCGACAAAAGTGTCGCATTTCTTGCTCCGCAATACATCTTTCTCAAAAATTGTACATAAAACAAATTAAAATTTCGTTAATTTTTGTTTTTAGTTGATTTTTTATATATAAATGCAATACAAGAAAATTGTAAGTTCAACTGAATTGAAAATTGCTTTCTGCTTATTTCTTATTTTTTAAAATTTCCGAAAGTTTTCTGTGACGTTTCTTTTTGAACGCTGTAGTTTTCGGTTTTTTCTGTAAATCTTCCTCTTTTATTTCTATTTCTTCTACTGATTGTCGCATACCAAAGGCTGTCATCATAAATTGTTTCCAAGTTATTGCCGGAATTGTTCCTCCGGTGATATTTTGATTCATCGGAGTGTTATCATCATTGCCAACCCAAATTCCTGTTACCAGAGGATAGGCAAATCCGATGAAGCTAGCGTCACGACTGTCGTTACTTGTGCCGGTTTTTCCATAACAATCGATTCTCGGTAATCGTGCACGCTTGCCTGTTCCTCTGATCATTAATTCTCTCATCACAATTTTCATTTTTTCGCAAGCGTCTGCTGATACAACTCGTTTATTATGCGAATGATGAGCTCGATATATAACTTTACCTTTTGGAGTTCTAATGCTGATAATTCCGAACGGGGTCATTTTTATACCGTCGTTCATCGTTGTTCCATAAGCTGCTGTAATATCAATGAGAGTTGTCCCACTGGTACCCAAAACAGTGGCTAAATTATTACTTACGTCTTTTAAACCTAATCTTTCAGCCATGTTAACAATATTATTCATGCCGACTTTTTGAGCTGTTCGTACTGCGCAAGTATTTACGGATTTTACAAAAGCTTCAAGAATTGAGATATTTCCAACGCTTTTATATTTATAATTTTTTGGAGACCAACCATTGATTGTTAGGGGCATATCACTGACTATATCGTATATGTCCGCACCATTTTCAAATGCTGTAAGATATACGAAATATTTAAACGCTGATCCAAATGATCTTACGGCCAATGTTCTGTTAAATTGACTACTTCCATATGTGTGCCCTCCGACCATAGCTCGAACCGCTCCTGTTTTATCTAAAGCAACTAAAGCTATTTGTCCAACACCATTTTTAAATCCATGCTCAGTTAATACGTTTCTTATGATATAAGTGGCATTTTTTTGCAGTTTAGAGTCCAATGTTGTACGAATAATCAAATCTTCAGTATCTGTAGATACAAGTTCTTGAGCTTGTTCTAACGCCCAGTCCGTGAAATATCGATTTTCATCCATAGGAACGGATTGTTTACTTAGTTTATCACGTTGTTGTAAAGCGTCTTTTTTTTCCGTTGCTGTGATATATCCTTCTTCCAACATGCATGTAAGAACTGTTTCAGCCCGTTGATCGGATTTCGCTGAATTATAAAATGGAGAATAAATTGATGGGGCTTTTAATGTTCCGGCGAGTTTCGCCGCTTCATATAAAGTAAGTTGTTTCGCTTTTTTCCCGTAAAAACGGAATGCGGCTGCGTCAATTCCATAAGCACATGCGCCAAAATACACTCGATTAAGATAAATGGATAGAATTTGTTTCTTTGAAAATTTACGTTCAAGCCACAGAGCAAGAATAAATTCCTGAATTTTTCGTTTTAAAGAGCGATCTTGTGATAAAAATAAATTTTTCGCCAATTGTTGTGTAAGAGTCGAACCTCCTTGCACTATTCGCCTATTTACGATATTTGTGTACATTGCTCGTAAAATTCCGACAAAATCAACTCCGCAATGCTTATAAAATCTACGATCTTCAATGGCGATAACCGCATTAGCTACATATTTCGGCAAATTATTTATACTAACGACATTCCGAAATAAATCTCCATAAGTCGCTATAGTTTTTCCATCATACGATTCAAAAACAATACTTGCTCGTCGTCCTTTAGTTTCAAGTCGATCAAGATCCGGCATGTCATGCATAAAAAACAGCAAAACGAAAAAACAAAACACAAATCCGAAAATTGAAATAGAAACCAGCTGTGTGTAAAACGATTCTTTACTTTTTCCACTGAGAGCGCTATTTCTTTTTCGACTGAACTTACGTTGAGTCTGAGACATTGTAATTATGCGTCCAAATTAACAACATTTAATGCGTTTGATTGGATGAAATCACGTCGAGGTTCAACAACTTCGCCCATAAGTGTTGAAAAAATCTCATCTAAAGATTCAAAATGCGCCAATTTTACTTGCATCAATACACGAGCATTCGGATCTATAGTGGTTTCCCAAAGTTGCTCAGGATTCATCTCTCCAAGACCTTTGTATCGGCTGATCGTTATTCCTTTTTTGGCCGTTTGCATGAATTTTTCAAAGAACTCAGACGGAGTTTTTATAACAAGTGAAAGTTCCCTCATTTTCAATTCAGCCAATCCTTGCAAAAATGGCTGAAATGTAGAAAGTTCAGCATCTAACATCTGAACATCATGGGTTTCAAACAAAGCTTTTGAAACTTCAACTTTTTCCGTTACGTTTCGCACAGTTTTGCTGAAGATATAATGCGTATCTGTTGTTTCTATATCCCAATCAGCAGGAGCAATTTTCTTTAATTGATTTACTACTATTTCCTTATTCAAATTCGGATTTTTGTGCAAACCAAGTAGCAGCAATACTTCTAACAGAGCAGCGTTATTTATCTTATTGTTAATTTTATCAACTGCAGCTTTTACTTTTTCCGCTTGTAACACCATGCTACGGAGATCATTAGCCGTAATAACCTCTCCTGTTGCGAATCTTAAAGATGATGTTGGAATAGCTGAATCAAGTAAATGATCTTCTAACGCTTGCTCATCTCTTATGAAAACTTGAGAATTACCTCTTTTTACTCTGTATAAAGGTGGACGAGCGATATACAAATATCCTTTTTCGATAACAGGTAGCATATGACGGAAGAAAAATGTCAGAAGTAAAGTTCGAATGTGACTCCCATCAACATCAGCATCTGTCATGATAATAATTTTATGATATCTGATCTTGTTAATATCGAAATCTTCTCCGATACCTGTTCCAAATGCGGATACAAGAGTTCCCACCTGTTCAGATGTCAGAATCCTATCGAAGCGAGCTCGTTCTACATTCAAAATTTTACCTCGGATTGGTAATATTGCTTGAGTGCGACGGTCACGTCCCTGTTTGGCTGAGCCTCCTGCGCTGTCTCCCTCAACAATGAAAATTTCACTTAGGGCCGGATCTTTTTCTTGGCAATCCGCCAATTTTCCTGGTAATGAAGATATCTCAAGGGCATTTTTACGACGAGTTAATTCACGGGCTTTTCGAGCTGCTTCACGGGCAGCTGCCGCTTCTATAGTTTTTGCGACAACTTTCTTCGCTTCAGCCGGTTTTTCCTCAAACCATGTCGAAAGAGTTTCATTGATAATTCCCTCTACAACTCCGCGAACTTCTGAAGAAACCAATTTATCTTTCGTTTGAGATGAAAATTTCGGATTTGGAACTTTTACGGAAAGAATACACGTCAAACCTTCACGTGCGTCATCTCCTGTCGGTACTGTTTTTTCTTTCTTTATATTAGCGGCGAGATAGGAGTTAACAGTTCTTGTAAGCGCATTTCTGAAACCTGCCAAGTGAGTTCCGCCATCTGATTGAGGGATGTTATTTGTATAACACAGCATTGTTTCATGATAACTGTCTGTCCACTCTAAAACTGCTTCTACTTGTATTTCATCCTTTGTGGAACATACATATATCGGAGCGTCTATAAGTAGATTTTTACTTTTATCAAGATCTTTGATGAAAGATTTTAGACCGCCAGAGTAATGCATATCCACAATTTTCGGTTCATCAGAACGCTCGTCTGTAAGTACTATATGTACTCCTGAATTCAGATATGCCAGTTCTCTTAAGCGATGTTCAAGAGTCGCAAAAACAAATTCTGTTGATTTAAAAGTCGTTGCGGCAGGCCAAAAACGTACAGTTGTTCCCGTTCTTGAGGCGTCACCGACCATAGCAAGAGGAGCTTCAGCTTCACCATTTCTGAATCGCATAAAATATTCATGTCCACCTCGCCAAATACTCAAATCCAATCTATCTGAAAGAGCATTAACGACTGAGACACCTACACCATGCAAACCTCCTGAAATTTTGTATGAGTTTTGATCGAATTTTCCTCCGGCATGCAGACGAGTCATAATGACTTCAGCTGCTGAAACTCCCTCTTCTTCATGGATATCTGTTGGAATTCCTCGGCCATCATCACTTACGGAAACAGATCCATCACGATGTATTCTTACGTCAATTTGTGAACAATATCCAGCCAATGCTTCGTCGATAGAGTTATCTACAACTTCAAAAACCATATGATGTAAACCTGTTCCGTCATCGGTATCACCTATGTACATTCCCGGGCGTTTCTTGACGGCTTCTAACCCTCTGAGAACCTTAATGGAACTCGCATTATAATCTGTTTCCTCCATGGACATTATTCAATCTCCTAAATACTTGCGCATTGTACTAAAAAATCGTGAAAAATTAAAGCCCTGAACATATTATGATTTGGTGAAATTCAATCTGTTTTTTGTTTTTATATGATGAAAAAATGATACTTATGTATTATAAAATCACAACTTATCTGTTTTTTTATAATTTTTACAGTAAAATATAAACTGATCAATTTGTTTTTGAAAAAAATGGACAGTACTAAAGTAGATAGTTCGTGGAAAAGTATTTTTGCTGTTACTATTCCTATGGTCTTATCTAATCTATCAAATGCTATTTTATATAACATAGACCGAGCCATGATTATAGGCTATTCGGTGGATGCTTTTAATGCTGTCAGCGTATCAGGAGGTTTATTTGCTGTATTCGCTTTTTTGTTTATAGGCATAGCTAACTCTGCTGAAGTATACGTCGGACAGTATAATGGATCCAAAAATTACAGCCAGCTTGGTGCTCCTGTGTGGCAGATGGTCTATTTTTCTCTTGCAACCGCAATTATATCGTTTCCAATAGCGTATTATGCTGAATATTTGAATCTGCTTCCTTCCTATTATAAAAATGATGGTATTTTGTATCAGAAAATAATGATGTACGGAAGCCCTCTGTTCCCATTGTTTTCAGCTTTCGCTGCTTTTTTTGTCGGGCAAGGTAAAGCCGGGGTTGTTTCTTTTTCTGTCGTATTTGCCGCATTTATTAACATAGGTTTGGATTATATACTGATATACGGCGTTCAGGGGTATATTCCGCCTTTAGGAGCCGCAGGTGCCGCACTTGCAACAATTATTGCTGAAATAAGCCAAATCTTGATTATATTAATAGCTCTATGTACAAAAGAAAATCGAATGCTGCTTTTTTCCTCATATAAATTTAACAAAGAATTATTTAAAGGATGTATGAAGATCGGGATGCCAGTTTCTATGAGTAATTTCTTTGCTTATTTTGCTTGGTATCTTGTGCAGTCTATAGTTATTATGACATCAAAAGAAGAAGCGACAATATATAGCATAAGTGTAAGCGTGTATATGCTTGCGGTCTCTTTCGGAGAAGGGCTTAGCAAAGCAACATCCGCTGTAGTCGCTAATACTATCGGTAGAAAAGATCTTGCGGAAACGAAAAAAGCGTATAAAAAATTTGTTTGTCTTGCTCTGTTAACAAGTGCTTTTTTCGTTATTCCGTTATCGATTTTTCCGGATCAATGCGTTTTTAGCTTATTGAATTTATTGCAGGAAAATATTTCGCAAATATATCATGAGTTGGCAATTATAATGCGCTGGATAAGTTTTAATGTAATACTTGAGTCTTTAGTATGTGTAATATGGGGCGTTTTAGTTGCGGGAGGTGATACCATTTATCCATCTGTTGTGTATCAATTAGGTACATGGGGATTAGTCGTGATGCCAATTATTTTATGTTTCTATTTCGGATATCCTACATCTGCATTATTAGTGTATCAATTATCATTTTTATGGCTTATTTCATCTCTTATTCCATTTTATAAACGATATGTAAGTCTGAAATGGTATAATAAGCTTGTATAATATGAAATTAATTCTATATGAAAATATTTATTAATCAAAAATTGTAAAAGGATGCGTTTATTCCTGAGCGAGATAATGTATCTTTCAGTTTTATTTCACCTATATGATTATATTTTACAAAGTTAGGATCTAGATTTTTTTTATTTTGATAGCTTATGGAAATATCTGCTAAGCAAGGTTTAATTATATGACATAAACGTTCATATTTTATAAAATCTATTTCATAAATATTTTCAGTAAGTTCATTCCATTCTTTCGAATCGTAACTAAGAGAAGCTATTTCATAATAAAAGTAATCTTTTAAATGGTTATCCATTTGATTAAGTATAAACTCATCTATTTCATTATCATTAAGACAAGCTAATGTTCCGTCTACACAAATTTGCCGAGAAGGTGCTTCAAAATTCGGTCTTGCGAAAAAGATTAAATTATCATAGCAAAAATCTTTTGGAATCGATAATGATTCATTATTTTTGTAATTTTCTTTCTCTTCAAATTCATCATGATCTTCATCGTCATCATAAAACGGATAAATTAGTTCTTTTTTTAATCTGTAGAATGTAGCTTGTTTACAATCATTAAAAATATTATCAACGAATTCATTTATTGTTTTTTCTTTATCGCTTTCATTTTCAAATCCTTTTACTATTAATTCATCAGCGGTTTTCAAATATTCGGGAATTTTTTCAGGAATGATTTTTTCTATTGTATCACTATCTTGATTAATTTTTAAAACTTTAAATTTTTGTTGTAGTTGAGTCCTGGATGTCGGTGATAGGAATTTATCTGTGCTGTGGCAAGTATTAAATGTCGATACAAAACTTAAGAAAGTCATCAAAACACAGATTTGTTTTTTCATTTATATTGTCTCCGTCTTATTAATATTTATTCAATATTAAATTAGTTTACTTTTATAAAAAATAAAAGAATTTTATTTAAAATTATTAATAATTTTTATTATATGAAAGCGAAGGAAGTTGATCATCAAGTTCGTACGTTTCTTCATATACGTATTCACCTATCCAATCACAATGATCGCATATCGGTATCCATTCAGATGATTCGTTACCGCAATGTTTGCATTTCCATAAAAAACGAACCGGTTTAGAAACTAAATTTTTAGGAATAGCAACTTCAGTTCCAAGTTTTTGAGCTACTTCCTCTAACTTAGTCGCAATAAAATCATATTGCTCTTTTTCATATGCTATAAGAAAATGTTTGAAAGCTAATTTTATTAAATCATTTCTCAAAGCGATTTTCGCAAATTCATAGTGTGCCAGCCAGGAATTTGGAACATCTTCGATAAAATCTTCAGCTAATTTTAAAATATCTGAATCAGATAAATTTTTTCCGCACAATATATATTTGCTATGTAGTTCACGTATCTGAACATGTTCAAACGCTTCTATGAGAACTCTTCTTGCTGATCTGTATTCTTTATTACGAATCAAATAATCAGCGTAAAGAAGTGCGTTTTCGCTGAGTTCTGGGGCTAATTTAAACGCTCTTTTAAGTAGGTTAGGGGAGTTGGTCGCTTTTCCTTTTTCAGCGTATATAATTGCTCTGACTAATCTGCCTTTTTTGGTGTCTTCAATTGATGGAATATATTTTTCCGCCATCGAAAAATTTCCATTACGAAGTGAAATAACAATAGCTTGAAAAACTAATTCATGAGCTCTCGGATTAATTTTTAAAATTGAATCTATTGCGTTAATTGCGTCACTTGATGAATGTTCTTTTATGGCTATATTACAAATGCTGTAAGCTCCGAGAGCTGTTTCTTTTTCTTTGCTGCTGAGTTCATAAAAAATAGCTTTTGCCCGGTGCTGATTGTTTTTTGCAAGCATTAATTGTCCTTCAATCCATAAAATCAAAGGAATGTCTCCTAGATATTTTCTTGCTTTTTCAATTGATTTCTCAGTTAATCTTCGATCTTTCAACAAAATTCCCGAAAATGCCTTTTGCAGATAATCAAGTCCTTTCTCACTTGCTGGCTTTCCCGCAAAAAATATACAAATTTTTCGTATGATACTTTTTGTAGCTCCATAAAAATACATCAATAACAATAAAGCGAGTATGACAACAGCTATATGCAGCTCAATGTTTTTTCCTCCTATAATAAATACAACGGAACCTCCATAGTATGCGGCTATAGCAATAAAAGTTATTGATGCGATAATTTTTATAATAGAAATAAGCATCTGAAATATAAGCATCTAAGCGAGTATAAAGAAAAATATATTATTCTATATCTAAATCAGAGTTAATATCCGTTGAGTTTAAATCAAGATTTATATCTTCTTCAGATGATTGTTCAGTCTCATTTTTTGTTTCTTCAGTATCATCGTCGCTACTTGGCTCGTTTCCAGAACTTTGCTTAATTTCTTCAGACGGAGGTGTTTGTTTAGATTCAGCTTCTTTCTGCAAGGCTACATTTTTCTTAGCTTCTTCTATTTGCTTTAATATCCGTGCCTTATGATTGATGTAATCTCCCATGCTTACTTGTTTTCTAACTTCGTCAGGAACACTGATTCCATGCTTATCCAATTCTTGGAGAGCTTCTTTTCCCATTTGCTGAGCATTTTTAATTACAGGGGCAGCGGCTTCATTTACCGCTTCTTTCAGTAAACCACTATAGCCAGTGAAATAAGCGACAACATATATAAATATAATAGTAATAGCAATTTTTGCGATAAAATCTAAAATACCGCTACTTTCACTATTGTTGTTATTGTTATTATTATTGTTGTTACCGTTATCACCGTTATTCATTATACTCATTATTTATTTGCTCCCGGTTTTTATAGATGTAATGACATATCCTGATATTTCAAGCAATTTCCTGTGATCTATTTTCCCTATTTTTACAACTTTGTTTACATATTTTTTTACGGCTTCCATAACAGCATTATCTTCAGTTTGCTTTTCAGCTACAGTTCCTAATTCGGAAACTATATTTTTTACAATTCCTACTAATTCTGTATCATAAGCGAAAATATCATAAAAAATCTTTAATTCTTTATCGAAAGACTCTCCATTTTCTAATTTATTTTTCAA
>JAFUZX010000112.1 GCA_017476405.1 Alphaproteobacteria bacterium
GCAAGCCCAATCCAAAGCCGCAGGTATGTATATCAGAATTACCCACACTAATAACAGAATTTTTCTGAAAAAAATGTTGTATAAATAAGCCACATATAAAGATAAAAAAACAGCAAAAAGTTCTAATAATCTGACACACTTGCGAGCTACGGGTGATACGCAGAATTTCCATTCTCCTTCTGGAAAAAATAATGTCAGATAGAAATCCACAAAAAATGGTATTCCAATAACGATCAGAGGAATAATATAACTTTTATATTTTTTCAAAAAATTCACCATAACAGTCATACATTATGAATGAAAAATTTTAAAACATGCTTAAAAATATATATTATTGATCTGTTATATCACCATAAAATATACTTTTTGATGAATCCACGGAATCATGTTTCATTCTGGCTAAATCAATCAGTGAATATGCCGTTTTATCACTTAAATATGCCTTTGAAAGATTCCATCGAGCGATAAATTCACCATTTTTCCTCCGATATTCGTCCGAAACCCATATCACAAACGGTATCTCATATGTACCTCGCCCCTTTCTGGATCCCCAAACGCAATCTTCCTCACTTTTTATTTCCTGTCCATGATCAGAAAGATACAGCATCCAGCTAATACAGCCTTCCTTCCTCAACTCTTTAATAACCTCATTCAATACATAATCCGTATACAAAATAGAATCATCATATAAACTATTCGTATAAGTGACACTATCAGCTTTCGCCATTCTTTTATCTGATGAAAATTTTGCGAATTTATTAGGATATCTATACCACAAAGGGAAATGTGATCCCATCATATGTAATACGATAAATTTTTTCTGGGCTTTATCCTTCAACGCATTCTTCAGCAAATCAACCAAAGATATATCATATTTATCCTGCTTCCCTATATTTCCGTTATTAATAGAATAGAAATAATCGCTGCTTTTTCCCAAATGCGCCACTTCATTTTCAAAAACATGGCTTTTTCCTTGATTCGAAAACCAAAACGTCTTAAATCCCGCATCTTTAAAAAAATTAATCAGTGTATAATGATTATAACCATTAATATTTAAAGTAAAAATCGCCTTTACCGCTTCTGAAGTAAATGAATAAACCGCTTCGACATTATTAAACGCAAACAAATTACTCTTCATTGCGCTGAAATATGGAGTTGTCTGTCGCTTGTAACCGTAAATCCCCATATGATTTCTATCAACACTCTCCCCTATCACCAACACATATACCTGCTTAGAATTATTACTTATCTTAATATTCGTTAAAGGAACATGCTTTTCATTATAAAACTTATATGCTGAAATATCTTTGAAATATCTCGAAGATTCTAACACTATTTTAAAAATCGGAAAAAATTCAGACATCGAAAACGCAAAAATAAATAAGGCAACCCCATATAAACCGTATCTCTTATTCTTACGAACCTTAACCTTGTAAAATAAAGCTGACACTAAAATAATAACATTTACGATAATAAACATTATATGAGCTTTTAAACATGCTATAGCCTCCGAAAAATCAGTGTTAAATATAGCTTGCATAAAACTATCTGTTATCAAAGTACCAGTTATTCGAAAAGCAGATAAATTTAATAACATTGGCATATAAAACAGAAAGATCCAAGCAACAAAAAAATATTTTCTGAATTCAGATAAATAAATATAAGAGACACAAAAAGAAAATAAAGTTATTACAAGCTCCAATATCTTAACTGTACTACGAGCCTCTGGAACATAGGAATATTGCCAATTTATATCACTAAAAAATATAAAACTTTCTACGAAAAACGGTATACCGAAAAATAAAAAAACGACTATATAATCTTTATATTTTTTCAAAGCCATAACGCATCCTGTATATCACATACTTTTTTAAAATTCAGTTTACATTACGCATCTTAAAAACAAATTTTTCTCTTTCTTGTATTTTTTCCATATATTTCGCTGGACTTTTTCCTCCTATATTGCTAAAAAGTAGCGTATATGCTGTTGAGTGATCTTCAGCTCGTTTTTAGTTGCTTAATTATTGGAGATTTTTGTGGCTTTAAAAATTCGTTTAGCTCGTGGAGGAGCGAAAAAACGTCCTTTCTATAGAATAGTTGTTGCTGATTCAAGAAACCCAAGAGATGGAGCTTTTTTGGAAAAATTGGGTACATACGATCCATTCTTAGCAAATGATGATCCAAATCGTGTCATTGCGAAAGAAGACAGGGTCAAATACTGGATCTCAGTTGGAGCAAAACCATCAGACCGTTGCGCTATACTTTTAAGTCAACGAGGCTTGTGCGATAAACCGGAGATTTCTGAAACGCCAAAGAAATCAGCTCCAAAGAAAAAAGCACAAGAGAGACTTAAAGCTCAGCAAGAATCAGCCTCTTAAAATATTATACGGCAGGCATTTATTGCGTTTTTTATTGCTATTTTATGTATTTGTCTGCCGTTTTCGTGTTATTGTACGGAATTCGTGCTGTGTCGCTAAAAAATTATGAGAATTCAGAGATCAAGAGCGGATTTTCAGCTAAACAAGGGGAAGTAACCCCTTCTATGATTAGGGTTATGCGAATTAACGGTGCCTTTGGTATACGTGGATATGTTCGAGCTCATCTATTCTCGGACAATATAACGTCATACAAAAAAATATATGATAAATTCAAAAATTCATTTAATTTCCGTATCGTTCGTTTTACCGGCGGAACAGGAATTATTGTAGCCATAGATGGTATCGATGATAGAGATAAAGCTTTGGCACTCAAAGGTTCTGTATTTTATATACGAAAAGAAGATCTTGAAAAAACAGCTGAAAATGAATATTACGTCTGCGATTTAATCGGCAAAACCGTAGAAGTCATTGAGGGAAAAAATATAAAATGCGAAATCAGCAATGTTTATAACTTTGGAGCAGGAGATTTAATAGAAATTTCATATAATAATGATACTTTTTTGGTTCCATTCACCAAAGAAAATTTTCCATCTGGTGATTCGGAAGAAAAAATTTTAATAACGTTGAATGCTTTTACTTGTTATAGGAATTAAATTATTTATATAAAAATATGAAACTTTGGAGAAAATGAATGTTTAAAGAACTTCGTAATTTTGCAATTATCGCACACGTTGACCATGGTAAAACGACTTTGGTAGACGCTATGTTTAAGCAAAGCGGATTATTTAGAAATAATCAGCAACTTGAGACATGCGCTATGGACAACAATGCTCTCGAAAGAGAACGTGGTATCACCATACTAGCAAAATGTACTAGCTTTATATGGAATGATATTAAACTAAATATAGTTGATACCCCGGGGCACGCCGATTTCGGAGGTGAAGTCGAACGCATTCTCAGCATGGTCGATGGAGTCCTGCTCTTGGTAGACGCTTCCGAAGGCCCTATGCCTCAAACAAAATTCGTACTTACAAAAGCTCTTGCCTTAAATTTGAATCCTATCGTAGTGATAAATAAAATAGATAAACCTGACGCTCGTGTATCAGAAGTTATAGATGAGGTTTTTGATCTGTTTGTGGCACTCGGAGCAAATGAAAAACAACTGGATTTCCCTATTCTATACGCTTCCGGACGAAACGGATGGGCGGTCTCAAATCTAAATGATCCAAGAACTGATTTAACGCCATTATTAGAAACTATCATACATCACATTCCTGCTCCGCAAACGAAAGAAGATGATCATTTCAGTATGCTTGTAACTATGCTTGAATATGATCAATATCTCGGACGAGTCCTTACGGGAAAAATCCTAACAGGGCACGCCACAATAAACGATCCTGTACATGCAATTAATGCCGAAGGAAAAATCATAGAAAGATCTCGCCTTACAAAATTGTTATCGTTCGAAGGTTTAAAAAAAATCCCTGTAGAAAACGCAAAATGTGGGGATATTATCGCAATTGCCGGTTTGGAAGTCGCAACTGTCGCAGATACAA
>JAFUZX010000011.1 GCA_017476405.1 Alphaproteobacteria bacterium
GCGAACTCACTTTGAGAAATTGCGCATTTGACGAGCCTGGTCATACCCGTTTTTATTATATTTTATGGCAAAACCATGTCATTGGAATCGCTGTATCTAAGAGGACTTTAGATGTTTGTGTTATTTATGATAATAAGATTCGAAAAAAATCATTTTCTAATACCGAATCGGGTTTTGACAAACTTACAACTTGGATCTCAACACTGGGACTTGTTGAACCTCATTTTTGTTTGGAAGCAACAGGTTACTACTCCGAGCCTGCAGCTGATTTTTTGTTTAATTCAGGTTATAAGGTGAGTATTGTAAATCCATTGCCAATCAAGGCATTCCGAACCAGCAAGTCGATCTGTCAAAAAACAGACAGGTCAGATGCTGAGGTAATTGCAAGATTTTGTTTACAAAACAACCCGAGGCTTTGGAATCCTAAGAAGCAAAACTGCAAAGAATTACGTGAAATAAATTCTCGTCTCGATTCGCTTAAAAAGGAGCTCAATAGACTAATTAACCTGTTAGAAAGGAGCTATACCAACGAAACTGTAAAAAAATCTATAAATGAAGAAATGGATTTTATAAAAAATCAAATAAAAACGTTAGAAAATGAGGCAAATCAACTCATTATACGTGACGAAGAGTTGCAGCATAATTTCGAGATTATAACAAGCATAAAAGGAGTAGGTTCAAAATTAGCCTTTGCAATTTTAGCTGACGCAGATTTTGAGAGATTTCAGAACGGCAGGCAGTACGCGGCATTTGTCGGAGTCACCCCATCTCATTTTGAGTCAGGTACATCTGTAAAAGATCGCTCTCGCATTTCCAGGATAGGATCTTCAAATCTTCGAAAAATCCTTTATATGAACGCATTGGTTGTAAAAAAATGTAATGAAAATTTTGCTGATACATCAGGCATTAAACCCCTGAGGTTAGAATTCTGATTCTATCCGAGGGGCAATAAGCCGATAAAACGGAAAAGTCTATCAAACCTAAAAGCGTTGCTTTTCAATCGGTTATAAATTTCTAAAAAAATCGCAAAAACTCATTCGCAATTAAAATTTTTCATTGTCGAAATTTTCAAGAATAATTAGGCTATGGTATTATGAAAAAACTTAGTTAATAGGATTAGAAGATGGATTTTATTGCACGCAATCAGGCATTGATGAAAAAATTTGAAAATATGATTAATACAGCTGACGATATTCTGGCAGAAGAACTTATTGCGCCTGATGCTCCATTTTTTACACCTGCCAGTCCTGAACCTCTTTACGGCGGAAAAGGATATTTATCTGTGGTTCATTGGATGAGAGAAGGATTTTCGGACGTTCAATGGAAATTGGAAGAGATGATCGCTGAATCAGATAAAGTTGCTGTTCGTTGGACTTTAACAGGAACTCATGATGGTAAATTTTTAGGAATAAAGCCTACAAGGAATAAAATTTCCGTATGCGTCATGAATTTTTATTACATCAATAAAGATGGAAAAATCACAAATGACATTTCTGCAGAAGGAATGATCGGAATTTTACGCGGAATCGGTGCTTGCGCATAACTCAGGAAAAAACATTATGGATTACAAAAAATTCGGAAATTCGCTGTATATTAGATTCGACAAAGCTGATGAAATTGTTGCGGGAATAATGGCTATCTGCGAAAAAGAAAAAATTGTTTCGGCGACATATTCAGGAATCGGCTGCTGTTCGGAAGTCGTTGTATCGAGTTATATTCCAAAGAAAAATCTTTTTAAAGAAGAAACGAAAACAGGTGTTCTCGATATAGTTTCGTTGAACGGTAATATATCATTGGATGAAAATAACAAAATTTATTCTCATACGCACGCTATGTTTTCTTTTCTTGATTCAAACGGAAATATTGCATTAACAGGAGGTCATCTCATAAAAGCAACTATTTTATATACTGCTGAGATCGTTATAAATCCTGTTGCAGGCGGAATGATCAGGAGGATGAAAGATCCGATCACCAGAATAACTGTTTGGAAATTATAAAATGATCATCAACACGGGTGGCAGAACTGACACGGTTCAATATTATTCAGATTGGCTTTTAAATCGCTTTAAAGAAGGTTTTGTATATTCCAGAAATCCTTTTTATCCTTCAAAAGTTACTCATTATGAATTAACGCCGGATAAAGTTGATTGTGTTGTGTTTTGTTCCAAAAATTATGAACCGATTTTAGAAAGATTAAATGAAATTACCGATCGATTTAATACGTATTTTCACTATACAATCACCGCTTACGGAACTGATATTGAGCCAAGAGTTCCCTCAATAAACAAAAGTATCGAGACACTTCTAAAATTAGAAAAACTTGTTGGTGTTCAAAGAATCGCTTGGCGATATGATCCTGTTTTGATGACAGAAAAATATACTATAGATCGTCATTTACAAACTTTCGAATATATTGCGAAGCAATTAGCCGGACATATCGATCGCTGTATTTTCAGTTTTGTTGAGATGTATAAAAAATTATCAATTAATATGCCTGAGCTAAAACCAATAACAGACGACGAAAAAGTGATCCTTGCGAAAGGATTAGGACAAATTGCCGCGCGATATGATATTTATCTTCAAACTTGCGCGACAAAAGAAGATTTTTCTCAAAATAATGTTCATCGCTCGGGCTGTATGACATTGGAAATTTTAGGAAACGCTAACGGCGTGAAATTTAAAAAATTAACACACAAAGGAATAAGAAAAAATTGTAATTGCATGGAAGCGAGAGATATTGGAGCTTACGATACTTGTCCTAACGGCTGCAAATACTGCTACGCAAACTCAACTCCGAAAAAGGCTGTAGAAAATTATAAATTGCACGATAAAAATTCTCCGATTTTACTTGGGAAAATAAAAGAAACCGACGAAATACTACAGGGAAATCAAAAAACATTTATCGATGCTGAAGATAGTTTCTCGTTATTTTTGTAAGAAAGTTCGATGAATTAAATCGGTGACTATTTTCTCTGTGAAAATCTGCTTTAATTACAAAATTTCCATTTTAATTGCAGGGATTTTCTTGTGGTTGGCCTCAATTTCAGCCCAATCTTCTCTAGCCATCTTTCGATGTATTCTTTAACTTTCAGAATGATCTCTTTGTTTTCGTGTATTACAACGAAATCGTCAGCATAAAAGACTATCGAGATATTTTGTTTTATATTTTTATTGCGGACAGAGCACCTCTTCGTTTGTTTTGCGTATTGACGAAAATCTTCCAAGAGAGCTTCCTTAAGTTTATATTTCAATCCGTAAAGTGCGATGTTCGCTAGCAGAGATAATATTACGCCTCAGTGATTTACTTTTTTCGTTCAGATTCAGCTCATTGGCCAACCTAAATCTTTGAGTTGGACTAAGAGATTGCCAAATCTCCTAAATTTGAGATACACTTTCACTCCGATGCCTAGGGGAGCGAAATCTAACCGCTACAAAGCTACAGTTTCGCCTCAAATTAGAGGCTTTCGGATCGCACAACCCTGCCAACATCACTTTTAACAAAAGAGATACCCGGTCTTACAGACAGCATGATCTACCGCGGTAACTTTAGAAGCGAATCTAAAAATTATATAACATGGTACCCTACACAAAGAAAACTTTGCATTCAGTGCGACTTATTCCAGCTTTTCATCGTCAACTAACCATTGAGTCCATCCCGTTTTACTCTTCATTTCTCTGAGCAATCTAATCGCATTATGACTAATGAACTCATCTTCTGTCATACTGTACGGCGCTAAATCAAGAGAAAAAGATTGGTCTATCATTCTCCTTGCCTTTAGAACGACGACCATACTTCCTATTAAACATTTGGAAAAAAAACGACAATCTTCTTTTGATGGAGAGAGGTCAAAAACCCATATCTTTTTTAGCTGCGGACATAAATCTAAAACAAACAACGCTTCCTCAAGAGTGTATTGATGGCCAAGTACACTGCCTGTCCCATATAATTGTGTCAAGGCTTCTTTCGCTGAATCCCAAGGTAATGGATAAGGTGTCAATAATGCCGCTTTTTCAGCAACATCCAATCCTACTTCATACTTATCCATAATTTCATGCACAACTGGCGCTAAAGTTTTCCATATAGTTCCGTTATAATTTCCATCAACTGGGACGTTTAAGCGATCCCAAAGCGAATAATCGGAATTTCCTCCAACTATCCACATCTTAGAGTAATTAAGAGCACGCCATAATAAATCAATATCTTTTCTTATAGATTTTATACTGGATGCTCCTTTTTTGGAGTCCCTGTAGGCAAGTGCTTTACGAAACTGTTTATCATTTTTTGGAGAAATATAACTACAAACCTTTGTTTCTCGACAAATTTCCATTCCTGTAGAATTCTTAGAATCTATAGAATAACAATCAGCAAAACTAAGGCAACAAAACGCAATACTAAAAATTAATTTCTTCATAGTTTTTTACTTTATCTAAAATTATAATAACCCACTGCTTTGCAATACTTCTCTTCCTCTTTGGTTTCCGAGTTCAGTATCCAAACCTTGAATAATTAGTAGCTGATCTTCTTCATTTAGATCCGCTAATCTAACACCGGCATCATGCATATTTGATAGTATTCTTTCCAATTGATAACGTTCTCGAACATCTGCATTGTTTCCCCAAATTTTTAACATTTTTAAATACACACGCCTTTTTTCCACATTTACTACGACTGTATCTTCAGGAGATAAGTTACGTAGACTATCTAACCTTTCAATATGCCTTAAATACATACTATGCCTCGCAAGCGGACTTCTCCTATGCCAAAACCACTTTGCGGTTTTGTAAACGTCACAGACAAGTTGTACAGTAGAAACTGCAATCGGTACAGCTGACATAACAGTACTACTCGTTCCTCTCGTCATAGCTGACATATAATTCAAAAAACTTATCGGAGTAGAATTTTCCATAACAAACGGAGTTTTAGTATATATTGATCGATAAAAAATTGCAACGTATAGTTTATAATAAAGCATATTTTTATTCAATAAATTGGTATTTAATATTACAAAATAGCTTAAAATTAATAGTCGCTGATATTATGTCTACAAAGGTTGATTCATGTGCTTTTTCTGATCGCATGGGCGCATTGAAGGGCAATATCGTCGATGCGGACGGAAGCACTTTTCCGCGAACGTTTGTTGTTTCAGCGGGATGTGATGTTTTATTAACGGAGCAACACGACTTTGTAAAGAAAATGCGGAAATCAGGTAACGAATGTCAGCAGATCGTTTTAGATGGCGCAATTCACGGATTCGCTATGTATGGAAAAGAATTTGATCAATATAATACGGATATTCTGAAACAAATTGCTGAATGGATATGAATAAAAACAGCTTATCCATAGAAATAAAACAGGGCCGGCTCACTTATTCTTAACATCTTATATGGTATAGCTTTAGAAAGTGAAGAAGATTTTAACTTATTATTTTCTCGCAAAAATTATCGATCGTTGCAGGAGGTAATCGATGAAGCCGAGAAATAATTTCCGAGATTATATGAACAAAAACAAGATAATCACGGTTAAATATCAGGAGCAAATTGTCGGCCGTTTAGCACTGACTTCCGAACGGAACAAAAGTTCATATGCTGTCCGCAAGTGCGTTGTTGGATGCGAGTCATCGCTTTCCTTCTCTTGATTATACGGAGAGAAATAAAATCCGGAAACCTGATTCCGATAACTCGAGGGCTTTATGAGACAGATGCAGATATATCAGGTAAATATCTCGCCGGAAGTATTTTTGGTCCGTCATATTTGTCTTTTGATTATGCTTTAGCAGAATATTCGTTAATTCCGGAAACGGTACACGTATATACATCTGCTACATTTAAAAAGAGAAAAACAAAAATCTACCAAAATCATTTTGGAGTTTTCACTTATAGAGACGTGCCGGCGAATATCTATCATTCAGGTATATTGCTGCATTGTGATGAAAATTATTCTTATCAAATTGCGACACCTGAAAAAGCGTTATGTGATAAGCTGTATTCTATGTCTCACGTAAAAAACTTGCGGGAGCTAGAGACTCTCTTGTTCGATGATCTGCGAATAGATGAAATTGAATTCAAAAAATTAAATATGGAAAACTTAAGCGAATTAAGTGTGTTATATCGTACAACCAATTTGAATCTCTTAAAGAAACTAATAAGGAAAATATAATGCAGATTGATTTTGAACAGGCTAAACAGGACGTTTTGCCTTTTATCGCAGATCAAAGCAAATTAAGTTTGTGGAGTAGCGAGTTTTTTATCGACACAACTAGTGTATTGAAATGCGAATAGTTAATAATTAATGTAGTTGTACTACTCTTGATATGCGTTCAATGGAAAGCAATGAAAATGTCTATTGAAATATCAAATACATGTATTATCCTGTAAATAGGCTCAAACGGAGGTTGTTATGCATAGGTTGCCGTTAATCTTATGGTTGTCTTTTATTAGTTTTCAAAGTGAAGGGATGTTTGCTCAAGGAGGATGTATGCCGAAACCGACTGTTGATTTTTATTATGCCGCAGATACTGCTGTGCTGTTACACCCAGTTACAGTTAAAACCTTTAAGCAAGATGCTGATAATTTATACATATCTATAGATGATTTTCGTGTTCCGCAAAAAAAACGCATGAATGAAATAAGTTATACGGGATTTATTGGGAAATATCTGTTTTGTGTGGTAACGAATCAAGAGTACAAATCAGCTTTGGCAGATCATATTATTCCTGATTATAAAAAGTTTGTAGAAGAAGACGCTGCTTGTGAAACTGCAGGGATTTATTCAGATGAAGAAGTTAAAGCATATGTTGATTTCCTTAGAGAAAGACTTAATTGGTTGAGAACGTTAAGCTTTTTAGGGCTATTGGTAAATAACCAAGGAGAGTAATGCGGTGTTTATCAAAAAAATGATGTTTGTCTGTATTGTTTTTCTTTTTTCTTTCCAAGTATGTGCAATGGATTTTGCTGAATTTAAAACCCATATTGTAGGCAAAACAGGAGCTGTCGTGCATGATTATATTACTCCGTTATTAAAAGACGGTTTAGATGCGCGAATCGATGCTCTCTGCATAGACACATGGCAGTACACGGTCATTTTGGCAGTAAAACTTCCATAACAGGTGGAAATACTCACATGGCTTGGAATACATTTTTTGTTAAGCCAGATCGTACATTATATTCTACAGAAGATGCGCAAAGAGAATTGATTCGTTTGATTTGGGATTCTCGAAGGTTGGTATACACAAAAGATGTTCCAGGAGCGCTAAGCAGCGTATGTTTGGATGGTGTTGTAGCTGGAGTTACTGGAGTTGCGTTTGGAAATAAAGATGCGGAATGTATTTGCGTAACTGGCGGTCATAGAGATGTAGAAATGTACAATAGAGAAAATTTGATCGCAATTAGGCTTGCAGCTCTTGGTCATGCTCCTACTGTTGAAGATTTTCCAGATGCTGATGAATTAGCAATTGCGCAAAGAGTGCATCTTGCCATCCCTCAATTTGTTCCTAATAGCACTATTAGGATAACTTTGAATCTTGCAGATGGGCGTGTAAAGTTTAATACAAGTTATCCTTTCTAAAAATTCAAGCCTGTAAAGCTTATATGTAGACAAAAGTAACGAAGTAAAATAAAAGAAAAAAATTATGGAGTTTACCAAAATAGGGAAAAGCAAAGGGGGAAGAGAAGTAGAGAAGGCGAGAAAAACAGATTCTATATTAAAAAGTGGATGTTTTTTGCAACTCGTATTTACTAGACTATCAACATCTTATTATTATATCACAAAAAAATATTTTTATTTTGTGTTGAAATTTCAATTAGTTCATACCTTTATTACGTATAAGAATACGTATACGTAAGTAATTTTACTGTGTATGCATATCTTTTTTTTCCTATAACAATTTGAATATGACGTTTGGATTAGAGAGGTATGTCATGAATCAAAAAATATTTTTTATGTTAAATTTAACAATATTACTTGCTGTAGTGCTATTTATGGATCCAGCATTTTGTGGAATTACAGATGCTCAAATAAAAGCTGCCAGCAAAACTTTTACCGACACAATGAAAGATTGGATGCCAGCGATTATTGGCGGAGGGTTAATGGGAAGTGGTATTTGTTTATTTGCAAATAATTTCAAAATGGGAATAGCAGGACTTGCTGGAACAGGCTTTCTTTATGCAGCTAAATCTTTTGTCGGTGATGGTCAAGCCGCACTTGTAGATGCGGCAGTTCAATTATTAGGGTTAATTCCGTAAAAGGAGTCGTATATGTCGGAAATTAACGAACACGTTATTTTAAGCTATATCGATACTCCTGCACGTATATTAATTTGGCCGGCAAAACAAGTTATCGCATGTTCACTTCCATTTGCTATGGGAATGGTTACAGAACATTTATTAATCGGAATAGTTTTTTCGTTTATTACTGCATTGTTATTTAAAAGTTTTCAAAAGAAGTTTGGGAAAGGGAAAATCAGATCGATATTGTATTGGTATTTTCCAACATCTTCAAAATTGATAGCGAAAGGACTTCCGCCATCGCATGTGAGGTTTTGGATTAAGTAAAGGGTAGTAAGATGAAATTCAATTATGCATCGAAACGTCTTACAAATTTTGAATATCAGCGTAATATGCTGCTTGGTTTAACGGCTGTTTTGCTTTTGTTATTGCTGATACTTTCTACTTGTCTATTTTTTCATAGTGAGAGAGTTATTATACTTCCTCCTGAATTAAAAAGAGAGTTTTGGGCAGAAGGTAATCGCTTTTCTCCAGAATATTTAGAGGAGATGGCAGTTTATTTTCTACATTTGGCTTTAGATGTAAATCAAACAACACTTCCATATAATACAGAAATGCTTGCCAGATATTCTGATGTAGAAACAGGCAATTATTTGCGAGAACAATACGAAAAAAATATCAAAAAGCTCAAGCAAAACGATGCTTCAACAAGTTTCGACGCCAAAGAAGTTACAGTATTTCCAGATCAAAATACTGTTCATGTTACTGGCACACTAAATCGTTACATTGGTTCTAAACGAATAAAAGAATCTCCAGAAGAATATGAAGTGATTTTTAGAACATATCGAGGTCGTTTGTTTTTTAAGGCAATAAAAAGGTTGGGGGAGGAGAGGAATGAAAATTAGGATCTGTAAGGTAGCCAGTGTTTATTTTTCATTTGCGATTCTGAATTTTGTTTACGCTGAACAATATAAGATGTGTGATTCTGTTATCAAAGCTAACATTTCATATCAAAACTTGAACAGAATTAGTGTTAAAGGCGATAAAATAGACAGTATTCTGGGAATCGATAACGCTTTTCATTACGAAAAAAACGATAAGACAGGTGAAATTTTTTTAAGACCTACCGAAGAAAATGGTTATTCACCTATTAGTCTTAGCGTAACGACTGTATCTGGAAAAACGCAGGATTTACTGTTGGAGCCAAAGGATAGGGAAGCTAATTCAATAGAGCTTCTAACAGAGAACACGCAATTTTCACCATTAGAATTGCCTGATGAATGTGATGTTAGTAATGACTATGAGGAATCAATAAGCAATGTAATGAAGAAGTTTATAAATCTTCCAGCACATCGCCAAAGAATAGAAGTGCCAGGAGTACAAGACAGGTCTTTTGAGCATTTGCGAGCAAAATTTTCAGCTGCATATCGAATAGATGGCTTTTTATGCTTGGAATTTATTGTAGAAACAACAGTAGATGGCATATTTAGGCTTGATGAACGTATGTTTTCCAGAAAAGGTGATATTGCGTTATCTCTTTCGAATTTATTTTTAGGAAAGAATAGCAAGGTGACTCTGTTTGTTATGAGACGGTGAACGATATGGAAGAAAAATCCGTAAAATACAAGCAATACAAGAACTTCGGCATTATTGCGGTAATTTTAGTATTTGCTTTTATTGCTATGATGATGTTCCGAGAAAATCACAATAATAACAAAGCTGCCAGATTTTATAAGAAAGAGATAAAGACAGGAGTTGATAGTCTTTCGGATCAAGATTTGTGGGTAGAGAAGAGTACAAATGAAATTGAAGAAATCAGGAAACATAACAAAAAGCTGGAAAACGATAATACAAGAATGCAGAAACAACTTGATTCGATACAAAAAATTGTTATTGGATTAGGTGTGCATTTAAGAGCATTTGATGACCAACAACAAGATAGCGATAAAACAGATACGATTCCATCCAAGGATATTCCTGAATATGAAAAATACAAGCAGGAAAATCCTTATATAAAGACTAAGAACGACAGATTAGATTCCGATTTATCATTAGAAAAAATTGAAGACTTTGTTAATCAAAAGGGAGTTACTGATCAAGGGACTGAAAATACGGCAATAGATATATCGCCTTCATCTGCGAAGACAAATTCAAAGGTTCTTAAGAATGGAATCAAAATTATAAAATTTAACAACGCAAATGATGAATATGATTTAGACGAAAATTTCATTTTTGCAGGAACTTATGCTCGAGCTGTTTTGTTGGGATCAGTGACAGTAAGCTCTGGAGTTGGAGCTTCATCTAATCCAAAGCCAGTTTTGCTGCGCATAAATGATATGGGCAATTTACCGAACAATATTCATGGTTTTTTGAAAGATGCGATTGTTATCGGGGCAGCTTACGGCAATTTGTCGTCAGAAAGTGTTGTAATACGACTTGAACGTATAGTGAAAATAGACCGTAACAATGGAGTTGGAATAGATATTCCCGTAAAAGGATATGTTGCAGGAGAGAATGGTGATTCTGAAATTCGCGGACTTGTAATCGATAGGGCAGGAGCTGTTGCAAGAAATGCCGCAGTTTCGGGATTCCTTTCAGGAATGGCTGAATATATTACGACAAGCAATAGTTTAGCAGTTACTTTTGAACCGAATTCAGGTTTAGCACAATTTTCTCCGCAACGAGGAAGCAAGATGTTAGAACAAGGCGCCTCAAAAGGTATAGGAAATGCGGTTGAAAAGTACGCTGATTTTATCATAAAGCGAGCAGAGCAAATGCAGCCAGTTATCAAGATAGATGGAGGAAGAAAAGTCACAATTGTATTTACAGAATCAGTAAAAGCATCGGTGGTGCATATGAAGAAAGTAAGGAGAAGTTTGTATGTTAAGAAGCAATATTAATTACAGTCTTTTATTTTTGATCAGTTTGATATCTCTAACTTCCTGTACTTCATGGGAAGAAGAATTTGAAGGAGAAGTTATCAGAGCATACCCACGGGCGTCTATTCATCAGATATCAAAGATGACTGATAAAGGTATTATCAAAGAAATTGATGAAGATTTAATGTTATCAGGCGATGTTGTCACACGACTGAAAGCATTCAAAGATGGCAATATTTCACGTGGAGTAGAGGACATTAGACGTATGTATATCATGACATATGAAGATACCTCTAAAAACCTGCATGTGGCGCATCATTTGTATCTAGTAGTCAGACCAGCAGAATGGAATGTAAAATGAGGAGCGTTTCACATGTGGGGTTGTGGTACGGCATTGGAACGAATTGGTCAAAAAATAAGTGATTTTTTTGATAGTGTTCTTGATCCAAAAGGGAAGACGATCAAAGAAATCGCTGATTTATACCATATATCAGATTTCTTACCGTATAGGTGGTACGATCCTGATTCAGGTTTATTTATTTCCGATAAGCATATTGGTTTTGTATTAGAAACGGCACCGCTAGTTAGTAATAGCGAAAGCATGCAAAAAGAATTGAGCAATATTTTTACGCAAATTCTTCCTGAAGAAAGTAGCATACAAACAATGCTTTATGCTGACAAGAATATTGGTGGAATCTTGGATCATTATATTGCGACAAGGAATCAGGCAATTGATGTAATGCAAGAACTAGCTATTAGGCGAGCAAAATACCTAAGTAAATTAGCTATCAAATCACATCTTACACCATACGTTTTACGTGATTTTAAATGCTATATGAGTGTATGTATCAATTTAAACATGCATCTGGAACAAGCAATAGAGAGAGTACGAGAAATAAAAAAACAAATAGTGGCTACATTAACAGTTGTTGGTGTTCCGAATAGAACAATTAATGCGGAAGATCTAATTAGATTATTGGATGGTATTTTCAATGCGGATTTTAGTAATGTGAAATTATCAGAGAAAAAATGGAATCGCTTTGACTTAATCAATGACCAGATTATTTCTAATGAAACAGATATTGCGGTTGAGGATGATATTATAAAAATTCGTAAAGGTGCAACAGAGATAAAGACATTTTCTGTTGTGAACTATCCTCCTGAGTGGACTCTATCACAGATGTCGGAATTAATCGGCGATATGTTCAGAGATACCAGGCAGTTTCCGTATCCGTTTATCATGCATTACGGCGTGTATATTCAAAAACAATCTAATGATGTAGCGAAAATTGCTATGAAAGCGAGTATGGTCGAACGTCAAATGTTTTCTCCGATAGGTAAGCACATTCCTAATATTGAACGTGAGCATGCAGAGCTACAATTTACTCAGAACTGTTTGAGTAAAGGTGAACGGCTTGTAAAAACGCAGTTTAATGTTATTTTGCTTAGCCCGAAGGGAGAAATGTCAGGAGCTGAGCAAACGCTGAAGACAATTTTCTCGTCAATGTTGTTTAAAGTAGAAGCTAATGTTAGCACACATCTACATACCTTGCTTACAAGTATTCCTCTAAGCTGGCATAGAGATAATATTGAGCTTTTAGAAGAATTTAAAAAATTGCGAACGACGATTTCAGTTGAATCAGCAAATTTAGTACCTCAACAAGCTGAATGGAAGGGAACACCCATACCCGCAATGCTTTTTGGTGGACGCAAAGGGCAGCTGATACAGTTCTGTCCGTTCGATAATAAGGCGGGAAACTACAACGTAACAGTAGTAGGGCGTTCTGGAGCAGGCAAATCAGTATTTATGCAGGAGTTGATGGCGTCGACCATAGGGCTTGGCGGCAGGGTATTCGTTCTTGATGTCGGGCGTAGCTTTGAAAAAACGTGTTATATGCTCGGCGGTCAGTTTATAGAGTTTTCAAACAATATCAATATTTGTTTAAATCCATTTTCCGCTCTTGATGTGAATAATACTGAAGCGATCGAAGATACCCTTGCGATGCTCAAATCAGTTATTCAAATGATGGCAGCTCCGATTAATGGCGTAGATGATAAAGGCGCTGCGCTGTTGGAACAAGCCACGAACGAGGCTTTTAAGTGCAATGGTAATAAGACAACTATTACTAATATAGCAGGATATTTGCTCGATCAAGACGATTCACAGGCAAACGACTTGGGACAAATGTTATATCCATATACACGAAATGGAGCTTACGGCAAATATTTCAATGGAGAATCGAATGTAAATCTGGACAATCACTTAGTTGTAATCGAATTGGAAGAGTTGAAAGAGAAGAAAGATCTACAGGCGGTTGTGGTGCAAATGATGGTAATCAATATCACCAACAAGATGTTCTTAGGAGATAGAAAAACTCCGTTCAATATTGTGTTTGATGAAGCATGGGATATGTTACGAGCCAAACAGAGCGAAGTTTTTATCGAAACTTTAGCTCGAAGATTGCGTAAGTACAGGGGATCACTTGTTGTTGGGACACAAAGCGTCAACGACTTTTATTCTTGTGCAGGAGCACAAGCAGCATGGGATAACTCCGACTGGAATTGTTTTCTTTCTCAAAAAGAGGAATCAATTGCTCAGCTTAAAAATAGTAAACGTATTTTGCTTGATTCATATAAAGAACGAGTAATTACTTCAGTGAAAACAGAACAAGGAAAGTATGCCGAGGTTTTAATAAATGGTGCGGATGGTTATGCAGTTGGAAAACTTATTTTAGATCCATTCAGCCAATTGTTATTTTCGACACGAGCGGAAGATTATGCTGCGGTACAAGAATTAAGGAAGCAGGGATACGGCATAATGGATGCGATAGAACATCTTCTTCAAGAGCGACAGCAGGGAGTATGATTATAATGCGAGAACTCTACCATAAGATATCTGAAAATGTTAAGAGCGTGGGACTATTATTTGGAAGTCTCATATTGATAATTTGGTTGTTGATTTCACAAATTTGCATAGTTGTTCTTACATCTGAATCCATTCCATATCGTTTATGTTTACAGGTTTACAATATTCCGCCGAAAGTTGGAGATATCTGTGTTTTCGATTACAAGGGCAAAAAATTTCTGAAGTACTTAGTTGGAACAGCAGGGGATAAAGTTAGAAATATTAATGACAACATATATGTTGGCGATTTTATGGTTGGAAAGGCAGAAAAAAATGAAATTCTTACACCAGTCAGCAGCGGAGTAATTCCGGAAGGGTATGTTTTTGTGGCGGGAACGCATCCCAAAAGTTTTGATTCGCGTTACAAAGAATTTGGATTTATCAAAGTATCGGATTTTCGTGGCAAAGCTTACGGATTGATTAGGTGGTAGTTATGAAATTATTGTTTTTTCTTTCGTTTTTTCTTTTTTTCTCGATTCCAGCTCAAAATTTGGGGGTATTCGGTGAAACTTTTGAAATTGCCGAAACTGATTTGCTGGAACACATCATGTCTAGACTTAGCGAATTGCGGAAGAATGGCATTTTAGAGCAAGAAAAAACAAAAATTGAAGCTAGAATTAAGGAAAATATTCTTCATCCTCAAGCTATTAAAGGCATTACGCATACAGAAATAAGACGAGAATTTAAATTTGATCCGACAATTACTGTTACGAGAGACTTAGCTGATCATCAAGGGAAAATTTTCGCAAAGAAAGGTCAAAGATTCAATCCATTAGAACAGACGTCGTGGTCTAAAACAATGTTATTTATTGATGGTGGAAAACAGGCACAAATTGATTGGGCTATTACAAAAATAAGAAACAAAAAGGAATTATCCAAATTAATTTTGGTCAATGGGACTCCAATTGAATTAGGAGAGCGTCTCAACATGGATGTTTATTTTGATCAATACGGTTTTTTAACAAAGAAATTGGGAATTAGACATGTTCCCGCAATCGTTTTTCAAAGGAAAGGCGAAAAAGTGTTAACTGTTATTGAAGAGCCAGAGGTGAAAAATGAATAACCAGCAAGAAATGATTGAAGAGTTGCAAGCGCGTATAGAACAAACAAAGAGGCGATTATGGGAAAAGTCTCTTATTTTTTGTTTCGAATCGAAAGAACTCATTAATCAACTAATGGCGCATTTTTGTTTAATGGAAAAAGTTATTAGAGATCATCAGGAAAAACAGGATAGTGAATGATTAAATGCATACTTATCTTATTTATGTTGATATTTAGCGACAGTTACTGCAAATGTGTCGGTCGTTTTGTCAATCCTATATCAGATATTTGCTGGAGTTGCCTTTTTCCGATAACAATTTGTGGAATGAGAGTATCTTCTGGTGGTGAAGATACAAGCAATCCAAGGAAGCTCGTATGCAAATGTGAGATTCCTGTTTTGAGATTTGGTTTACCTATTTCGTTTTGGGAACCGGCAAGGTTAATTGATGTAACACGGATTAAATTCTGTTTGGTAAATATGGGAGGGCTGCAAATCGGAAGGGATTCTGTTAGAGGGCATGGAGATATTTCGAGCGGGGAAACAACCAGTGGTATAAAAAGGAGCTTTTACCAAGTACATTATTACAAATATCCTGTTTTGTTTTGGTTGGAATTATTGACAGAGTTCGTGTGTATGGAGAAAGGGCAACTCGATATCGCTTACATCACCGAATTTGATCCGCTTTGGAATGACGATGAAACAGCGTTTGTTTTGAATCCCGAGGCAGTACTGTTCGGTAATCCGGTAGCTCAAGCTGCCTGCGCTGCAGATGCTGTTGCTGCAACAGCTCATTTCCCGCTTAATGCGATGTTTTGGTGCGCAGGTTGTCAAGGTGGAATTTATCCTTTTACTGGACATGTGCCTTATCATGTGGGAGCGGTTCAGGCGTCACTTCTTATTACAACAAAAATGCTGGCGAAAATGCATAGGGAAGGACTTGCAGAAGGAACTTCTGGGGAAGAAGCTATGTGTAAAACGTCTCCGAAGTTGGTAATAAACAAAAGCCAATACAAGCAACAAATGACGTATCCATCAGCGACTACAGGTCGTGGTGGATGCAAACCTCTTGGTAGAACCAGTGTTCATTGGGAAGCGGGAAAAGAAAAACCTTATACAGGAGAAGATTTTGGATATTTAATTTGGAGAAAACGAAATTGCTGTTTATTGTGAGATTATTACTAATTGTGATGATATGTATGCCGTTATTTGCTTCAAATCATGATTATGAGGCATATGCTAAACAACTTGCTGAACAACAAAAAATAGACGCAAATAAGCTTGAAAAAATCGCAAATGAACTGTCATTTATTTCCGGAAAATTGCCCAAAACAGGAGGAGGCTGTGAGAAATGTCAGTCGCAGGTAACTAATGTTTCGTTTAAAGAGCCGAACATGGAAAATGTAATAATTGTCTTCGTTTCATTCTCTATGCCGAAGTTGTCTTTGATTGAATTAAGTGATCAATCGGAAAAGTACGGAGCGACGCTTATTCTCAGAGGTATCTACAGAAATTCGTTCACTAAAACTAAAGATAAGATTTTAGAAATAAATAAAAATGGATTGCGCTTAAACGTTGATCCACAGCTGTTTAGACAATACAATATTGAAAAAGTTCCAACATTTGTACTACTCAAAAATGGCCGTGAAATTGCTCGACTGTCGGGTAATGTTTCACTTGAATTTGCTTACGACAAACTAAATGAGGTTGTTCAGTGAGTAAATTTGCTCTGATTGCTTTCACGATAACTTCATCTGCATTCGGTATGCAACAATCATTTGAGGCAGGTAAGCAAGAAGCTGTAACTAAATCTAATGGCATAGAAGGACAGATAAAATCAGGTAATCCAAAAACATTAGTGCCACAATTTCAGGAAGGATTTCAAATTGACCAAGGGGAGATTGATAAATCTTTTGAAAATCTGGAGCGGTCGGAGTACGGCAAAGATTTGCGGAAGATCCACAAAATCCGTAAACCGTACATATTGGACGATACAGAGCTTTTTATGGTTCGGTCAGAAAAGATACTTGAGGACCCGAAAAAAGAATTTGAAGGAACTGAAGTTGTCGAAGAAAGCTCTGACGGGAACATGATTGAAACATGTGAGGAATGCCCTAAAGAAGAGTATGTTGTGAAAGCTCATAGAACAAAGATAAATTTAGTATATATTACCGCAGGGCAAAACTGTCCTAACCATGGGTATCTTACCATAAAAGTAGAGATGCATGAGCTACCGGAAGGATTTTTGTCCAAGGGCGGACCTTTTAGTAATGTTGAATTTATTAGTGTTAAAAATAGTGGAGCTTATTCATATGAAACTTATAATGTTGACGGCTACAATGTAACGTTGAAAAAAACAATCCAGCAAAACGGTTATGACTGGATTAATCCACAGTGCTATCTCGTTCCATCATTAAAGCAACATGTACTAAATCCAAAAGATTTGATTAATAATTTGCTGGGTCTCAATCAAAATTCAAACATTTACTGGGGTCAGATAGGATATGCGCAGCTAAGTACAATTGGTAATCAATTTTATTTCATTTTTGATGATAAAGGGACACATTATGAACGATTAGTGCAGCAAGGTTTATGTAGCTATGAATCATCAAAAGAAATTTCAAGAAATAACAGAAGCATAAGCGAAGAAGTTATATACGCTTGTCATGCGTCATGTAAAGATACATGTGCGGAGTTGAGAGCCCGTGGTTGTTCAAGGCAACCAAATCCCGAATGCGTCGAAAAAAACTTAGACGGAGACAAATGTTTACGCTGGCGTTGGAAATTTATATGTCATGACCGAATAAGTGGGAAAAAACATACATTTTCAAAAAAAAATCCTTTTTGTATAGGTGGTGACTGCATAGATTCGAGCTATCAATCAGATAAAGATCTGATTCAAGCTATGGGTTATTTGTCAATCCTTGAAGCAGCTCGCAAAGAATTTGATGAAAAAGAAGGAGAGAACATAAATATTTTTAAAGGAACTGCGCATTCTTGCAATGTAAATCTGATCAACATTAAGGATTGCTGTAAGTGTTCCGGTTGGGGAATTAACTTGGGCATTACAGGCTGCGATGAAAGCGATAGAGTCCTTGGCATTCTCAGAAGTGAGGGCAAGTGCGTGCGAGTCGGCGATTTTTGTGCGGAGAAAATTCCGATAGTCGGAACGTGCATCAGGAAGAAGCATGTTTTCTGTTGCTTCGGCAGTAAATTCGCAAAACTTCTGCAAGAACAGGGAAAACCTCAGCTCGGATTAAATTTTGGCTCGCCTAAAGAACCAAATTGCAGAGGTTTTACTCCAGATGAACTGTCACGCATAGACTTTTCTAAACTCGATTTAACCGAAATTACTAACGATATAATGGACAAATTTAAACCTGTATCGGGTGAGCATTTTGCGAAAGATGGCGAACTGAATCGTATTCGTGAGCATATGGAGAAGCAGAAGAAAGAACAGGGCGGTACGGAAGCTCAGTATCTTCAGGAAAACATGAAACATTTAACGGCATCTTTGAAAGGAGGCAGGAAATGAAAACAATGGTAATGTTTACGGTATTACTGTTCTTTGTGGTTTATGCGGAAGAAAAATCATTTTATGATGACCATGCTCGTGGTTGGCATTGGTACGAAAAAAACGAAGAGAAAGAGAAAGAAAAGCCTTTCAAAGAAGAAGCGCAGAATGCCAACAAATATCCTGCGACTGCGGAACTGAAGGAATATCAAGCGCAGTTAGAGGAAGCTAAAGCGCTAGCTGTTATGCATCCTTCACCGAAAAATGTCTTCAATTATCAGCGGCTACAATATGAAATGACAGAAAAGTCTGGGTTGTTTGCCGAAATATGGATGCAAAATATATACAAAAATCCTAAGCTGGACTATACACAACAATCGCCTGTGTCACAAAATGCTCGACACATTTATCTGGTAGAAAAACAGAAGCAAGCGGAGGAAAAAATCAAAAAGCTTGCGGATAAGTATGGGCTGTTTTTCTTCTTTAAAAACAATTGTCCGTATTGTGAGGCGTTTGCTCCGATTTTGAAAAAATTCAGCGAAAAATATGGATGGGAAGTATTGGCGGTAAGTGAGTATGGTGAGAAGCATGCGTTGTTTCAGAGAAGTGTGCAAGACAACGGGTTAGCTGAAACTTGGGGAGTCAGTACATATCCTTCAGTGTTTGCCGTTAATCCACAGACGGGGCATGTGATTCCTGTGGCTGTTGGCATGATTTCGATTCAGGAAATGGAAGAAAGAATAGTCATTTTAATAGCAGATGAGGCTGAAGATGTTGCTTAAGAAAAGTTGGTTATTATTATGCTTGTTACATGCTTCAGCCTTTGGCGGAATTGGTTCGGATTTGGAAAACTTTTTTCATAACATGGGGGCTGTTACTAATGCGACATCGGGAGGAGTTCATCACGACCAATCTGCAGGTTATTACACCGGAGGAGGCTTTACTGTCAGAAACAGGGCACGAAATGCGCAATTGGCGACATTACAGTTACCGAGTGTAAGGTCTGGTTGTGGCGGTATAGATATGTTCACAGGTGGATTTTCTTTTATAAGCAGTACTGAATTAGTCAATGCGTTAAAGAGCATAGGCTCCAGTGCGGTAAGTTATGGCTTTATGCTGGCAATGAAAACTTTTGCCCCGTCAGTGCAGTCTGTAATGTCTGAGTTGCAAAATATGGCCTCTGCAATTAATCAGGCGAATATTAATTCCTGCGAAATGGCTGCGACTTTAGTTGGTGGTGCATGGCCTAAATCAGATACAGCCAGCCAACATGTGTGTTCTTCTATAGGTAGCAAAGAAGGTGCGTTTAAATCGTGGGTGGCAGCGAAGCATGAGTGTGGTGCAGGAGGGAAGCGTTCTTCTGTGTTAAGCAGTAAAAATACTACAGAAGAATATAAAAGCATCCTGGCAGAAGAGTTTAACGTGGCGTGGGAGGTCATTAAACGCAATAATTACTTAATTTCCGATAAAGAGTTAGCGTATTTATGCATGACAATTTCTGGGACTATCGTGTCTTACAAAGAGGGAAAAACACACAGAGTCGCAAGGTACCCGAGTAAAGTAACTGATGACCTTATTAAGGTGTTATTCGCAGGAGGTGTTGTTTCTGGATATGGGTGTGGTTCTGATGATGAAAAGTGCTTAAAGATTCAGTCCAAGAACTTCAACATTTCTTCCAAAGGATTTGCAAGCAAGGTCCAGGGGACATTAAACGAGATTACAAGAAAAGCGATTAATGATGAACCGTTAACGCCGCAAGAAATTGATTTTATAGGGAAAGTTCGCTTACCGCTGTATAAGTTAGTAAATGTGCTTGCTGCGTACAAAAGAAGGGCAGAAATTGACCTAAGAAACTTTACGGACATTATTTGCGTTGACCTTATTCACCAATATATTACGGATATTTTGGACGTTATGTTGGAAGAGACAGCGAACTTAAAGAGTGCACAGGTTTCAGATGAAGAAATAAACAAATTTCTGAAGCAACTACAGGAAGCAAAATCTGCTATCAACAACAAGAGAAAGATAGCATATGA
>JAFUZX010000113.1 GCA_017476405.1 Alphaproteobacteria bacterium
ATCTGATATTCAGATTTACCTGATTTCGTAACTTCTTTATCAAAAACACAATTTTTTATATTTTTTGAGTTCAAAACTGAGATTTTCGGCAATTGTGCTAATTTCCATCCTTTTGTGAGGGAAAGAATTAATTTCGATTCAAAATACTTGTTATTTACTTTTGTATGTTTATAAGATACCGAACAATCGATTTTTGGAACAGCGAAAATCGTATCAGCCAATATAATGATAGTCGTAAGAAAAAGGACAAATATTTTTGCAATCTTATTCATTTTAGTAAAAAATTAATACAATACCTATATAATGTACATTGTAACATGATAAAACACGTGAGTAATATGAAAAATGATATCGAGAATTTAACAGGGAAAATCCTTATATCTACTCCTGCTATTTCGAATGAATATTTGAGCAAATCTATGGTTTTTATATGCAATCATGATAAATCAGGAGCAATGGGACTTGTTATTAATAAACCTATTCCGAATATGAACATAAAAGGTCTTTTATCAAAAATAAATGTAACTGCGGAAAGGTTAGAAAATATAGAATTACATTTCGGAGGAATAGAAGAACCAGACCGTTGCTTTATATTGCATTCTCATGATTATAAAGTGTCGGAAAGCATCATTATAAAAGATAATATAGCTCTTACTGTAAACACGGATATATTGCGAGCATGTATATCAAATGAAGGTCCACAAAAAAAACTTATATGTATAGGATGTTGCATGTGGGAAGTAGAACAACTGGAAAATGAAGTCGCTTCTAGCTATTGGATACCAATAGATTCAGATGAGGCTCTGATTTTCGGGAATCCAAAAGCGGATAAATGGAGCAAAGCTTTGATGAAAATCGGATCACATACTAATTTATTTTCAAATACTTCCGGAAATGCATAAAAAAATACAATAAAAACTAGCATTTGATGTGTTTTGTGCTATATTATGATTCATATATGATATTGTAAAAATATCTATGCGTGTCTTGGGGTGTCGCCAAGTGGTAAGGCAACGGTTTTTGGTACCGTCATTCGTAGGTTCGAATCCTGCCACCCCAGCCAAAATTTGATGTTTTATATACAATTTTTTCACCAAAAAAGAAAATTCTATATTAGGCTTTTTATGTTAGAAAAAGAAACAGATAAATATTATCGTATTGTTTTTAAAGCTATTTCTGCCGCACGAACATATTACATCTTTAATATAGCCGCATTTTTCTTTGGAATTAACTGGGCAATATATAGAAAAATGTACGGTTTTGCTCTCGGGGGAATGCTATTACTTGCGCTTCTTATTGGCCTCGGGGAAAAAATGTCATCTTTTTTCTTGATTATATATATGATCATAGTTATAGCATACATGATTTATGTACTAGGACATTATCCGTGTAAAAACTATGATGTACAGAAATACGATAACAATTATCCTAAGGGTAGAAAAAGTTCGTTTACTGTTGAAATCAGCTTGGATGATATAACTTCTGCGGATATTGAAGTGGGTAATCTGAAAAATCTGGCAATTTTTATGTATCAGCGTATATACAAAGTTATGCCAATGCTTATGATATTTAGCTTTATTATACATTATTTTTCATATTATAATGAATTAAAAGCTTGTTTTTTGGTAAATTTGATATATGGCATATTCGGCAATATAATGTACTATTACAGCATTAAAAAAAGAGAACAAATAGGATATGATCGTCTTCCATTTTACAAATCAACTTCTATATTAGCCGGAGTATGCGGGCCATTCGGTTTAATAGTTTCATATCTGAGTGATTTGATAGCTCTTCATACTATGCCAATATATAAAAACGTTCCGATTCCTTTTGTTTCTGATGAACAAAATATCCAAAAAGAAAAACGCAATCACAATTCCATTCTGGTTAATGGAGAAAAAAATCATATGCCAGGAAAAATTGCTTCATTTTCTTGTGTTTTCTTTATTCTTTTTATGTTTTGCTACAATTTGAATACTTCACACAATTACTTCACTTTAAGAAACAATTTTGAAAAAAATATTGATATACGTAATAAAATTCTTGCAGATTTTTTTATTACTGATGATCTTACAAAAGATTGCGTTGTATTAGCTTATCCTTTGATTTTTGAGAGACAAAAATTAATAGCTTCACAAGGGAATGCTGAAATAATTGAAAAAATTAACGATATTAATGCTGTATCAGAAGAATTTCAACGTTATCTAAATGCGGAAGATCCAATATCTATAAAATTAGCACAGACATTTAAAGCACTTCACGATAACTGTCTCTACTTATCTATATATAAAACGCAACAGCTTAAAGATTATCTACGAAATTCACTTCTGAAAGATCAAAATGTATCTGATGCTGATATAGATTCTATGATAAATACTGTTATATCAATGAACGAAACTGAATGGAACAAGTCTATGTTCTATATGTTAATGATTTCTAAGGAACAAAGTTTTTGTTATTATTGCGAGAAACTAATTGATATATGCAATCAGTATAAACAACTGCAGATCGTTATAGATTTTTTCCGAAAAAGATTACATAGCGATAGATCCTCATTTAATTTGAATCAAAACAACTCGCTTATTTTAACGAATATTTCAGCTATAACTAATTACATAAGAAAAACAGCGAGTGTA
>JAFUZX010000114.1 GCA_017476405.1 Alphaproteobacteria bacterium
AAGAGTCATATACTTAGCGGTAGGATTTTATCTTATGGATGCGGTTTTTGCGATGTCGCACAGAATTTGTATTCAAAAAAATTCGGATGCAGGAGCAGTAACAATTAGTTGCAATGGCCGAATGTGTGAAGTTGGTATAGGTGGAACTGTAAATTTTGATGATTATTCGATCGGTCGTTGGGATGGTACAACCTTTTTTCTGTCTTCAAACGCAGTTACGGAAAATACAGATATTGTATCAAAAGATATACCTGTTGTATTTGACTCTTTTCTATCAGGAAAATGTAAAGTATACGCTCCATTTTTGCGTATTTTGGGAGAGACCAGAATTTCTGATTTTACAGCTGAATTGGCTAGAGCAAGCGAAAATTTGGTAGATATTGCCGGAACTTTGATAACAAAATGCTTTGATGCGCTCGGTTCTATCGTCATAAATGGTGGAATCAATCTTCTTGAAGACGGAATTTTAAGATTAAAAGGAATCAGAGGGAACGATTCTCTTACAATAAACGGACGATTATCATCGGTTGGTGAGCTGAAAGTAGACACGACAAAAAGTTTGATCGCTAATGTCATAAATAACGGCGAAATTTCATCCAGACTTGGAGTAATTTCTTTTCTGACACATGATTTTTTCAACGGAGAACACGGACAAATTATCGGAGAAAGCGCCTTTTTTCAGTTAAGAGGACAATTTCGAAATGATGGTATGTTAGAATTTAACAGGTTCTCTATCGCATTGCCTTCCGGTATGAGTGCCATAGCCGAAAGTGGCTTCAACCCTGTTAATTTTATTCAGAAAGGAAGGTGTATCGTTCATGAAGATGCATCTTTAGCCTGTAATATAGATAGTTTTGGCCAAACTCAAATAAATCATCTAATTTTCCCGTATATTTCCATGCTTAATATATGTGGTGGTGAAGCTATCGTTGATAGAGTCACAGGAAGAGCCTCAATTGTTCAGGCGAAAGAAGGATCGACTGCTACAATAACGAATTTAGAAGATGGTGCGAATTTTGTGGAAAGTTCGGGAGGGCAGTTATCGATCACAAGACTACATTCAGATCGGAAATCGATTTTTACCGCAAAGGCAGGAGGAAAAACAACAATAGGACAAGCAGAAACTCCGAATAGTTTCATGTACTCAGACGATGGAAGTTTGGAATTTTCTAAATTAGACGGAAAATCATCAGCATTAATCAGAGGTACAGCAAAACTTAAATTAGAAAGGGCTTCAGATCTTGCTTCATTAGTTAGTACAGATGAAGCACAAGCAAAAGTCGAAAGATCAGCAATCGGTGCTGTACACACACTTGGTAGCAAAAAGAGTTTTTTTATCGGAACAAGGGTTTCTTTTCTTAATAATCAAGCAAAACTTGAAGCTGTAGATACTCAAACTACAAGATTAGATAACATCGGAAAAGCAAGTTTTTCAGGAAATACGATTACAGAAAAAATGAATAATGAAGGTCAAGCAACGTTTAAAGATGGCGATCACCGCATTGTGTTATATTCAGGGAAGTCAGGACAATCTAAACTTAAAGTACAAGGTGAAGATGAGATAGATACAGAAGAAAATTCGGGAACAGCTGTTTCTGATGCCAGTATTGTCTTAAAAGATGGACAAGCAAGAGTTTCTATACAAAAAGCACAAGGCAGTGGAATTATAAAGGCCAGACAGCAAACGTATCGACAAATTATGCCGACCACCTTTTACACTAGAGGCAATGTTGATGTGTATCTGGATCATATGCCGAAACCTACGGAGATTCCTGTTCATGACGATGGAGACTTTAGAATCACCGTTAATATGGACAGAGATTATGTAAACAGCTCCAGTATCGACTATGGAGATGTGTTATTTTTCATGCATATGAATAATCATAAATGGGAAAACAGAAATGCAGCATTTATAGCCGGAGGTCTTGGTGTAGATGATGCGTCCGCTTTTGATAATTACGATGGCAACATTTATTTAGAAAGAATGTTAAACGTTCAAGCAGGCAAGATTTTTGATATATCTCATCCGTTAGCTCGAGAAAATGGTCGTTGGGTTGATGTCTGGGCAAACTGGTGGGCTCATTTGGTTTATTATTGTCCGGCGACATATTATTCTGCCAATCCTTACACAGGGATTGCTGTTACTAACGGAAATGTAGTTTTAAAAAGCGATAGCGGAATAGTAAATCGTTTTTCTAATATCTACGTGGGCGGTACGTTAACTGCGACAAGCACTAAAGGCGTATTTGAAAACACGGTTGGTTCTATTATTGCTCTCGGAAGAGGAAAATCATCGATTACAGCTCCAAGTATCGTAAATGCATGCCTTCCTGCAGTCTTGAGACAAGGAAGTGCTCATGCTGAAAGAACAGCCGGTTGGGGATGGAACAGACGCACAAAACATGCCTATCATCATACTGCAGAATGGATTACTCAGTCACATGGCTCGGTAATGTTATTTGGCGGTGATTTGGATCTTGTCGGTCATACGGATAATTTCGGTTCACAAATCTTGAGTCGAGGTTTGTTTTATGGCGACGTTAATTCACACTCATTATTTGAAAATACAGCGAAGCATGGATCGCTTGGAGCTGTGTTGGAGGGAGATAGTCCGCGATTTTATTCGCCGTTTATTTTTGTACATGAAGATCGTTTTATAACAATAGAGTAATTGGCTATGTTAAGTAATCTCAAAATAAAGAAAATCGGAGCCTATTGCGGAATATTATCGATATTTTTCTCCAATATCGCTGTTGCTATGCAACCTGAACCGGG
>JAFUZX010000115.1 GCA_017476405.1 Alphaproteobacteria bacterium
ATAAGCGAAAAAAATGTGGCTGTAGAAAAAGCTCATAAAATCGGTATCGAAAAGGGCAGAGCTGAAGAACGTGCTAAAGCTGAAGCTGAAAAACAAGAATCAGCAAAAACCGCTCTTTCTATGGGATTAACTGTTGAGCAAACATCAAAGATAACAGGTCTCTCTCTCGAAGAAGTTAATAAGATAAAGGAAAAAATACAATGATGTCAGTTTCAAAAGATGATTTCGATGCTTGGGTAAAAAAAGCTGAGTGCATTTCTCTTTTTTACAATTGTATAGAGCACCCGTTACGTCCTGGCTTGGATGAACTTGCAAGAGCTGATAGAACTGCGAAGATGTTGAGAGATAAGATGATTGCCAGATTAACGGGTACTACATCCGAAGAAGATTTTATCTTGGAATGTTGGTTTGAAGCGGTTTCTAAAGAGTTTTGTAATCTTGACCGACAACTAGAGGATTACACACTAAACGTTGGAATCGCCAAAAATTGGGATTTAGATAAGGCCATTGAAGAAGTTCGAAAAAAAGTCTTAGAAAAGAACGTTAACAAAAGATTTGCGAATCGAATATTAAGTTTTTCTAATTTTTTTTGGAAAGAAAATAAAGAATATTATCAAAAAAAAAGAGAGTGTGTACACGGCAAAGCCAAGGCAAACACTGAAAAAATCAAAATTGCTAAAAATTTCTTGAAAATGGGATTATCAGTTGAGCAAGTCGCTCAAGGGACAGGGCTTTCAGTGGAAGACATTCAAAAATTATAAGGTTATTTGCGTCTTTACCTTGTCATCCATAGTTACTTGAATTGTGTGAAGATGCAAAAACGAAGTTTTAGAAGCAAAAAAGCGCATATATTAGCTAAATAACAACCGGCGAAAGTGAAAAAATCACTTAATAAAAATTTTGTGTCTTCTTTTTGATAAAATATCATATTCAACAAAAAACGCCCAAAAAGGAAGAGATATGCCCAAGATAAACTGTTTTTTGCGTTTATCTTGGATCTTTTACCGCATCAGTTTATGAAGAAAAATGAAAAAAATACTTGACATGATTGTACAATATATAGTACAATTCTATACATATATATCACGAGGAGAAAAAAATGAACACTATTAACGCATCGAGCGCCCGTCAGAATTTATTTAATATTTTAGCGGATACGTCAGTTGGAGACCCTACTTTGATAACCTCAAAAGCAGGCAATTGTGTACTCGTTTCTGAAAAAGAGTGGAATTCTATAAAAGAAACTTCTTATTTAATGTCTAACACAAAAACACGTCATGATATTTTAGAAGGGGTAAAAACTCCTCTGGAAGAGTGTGAGGACACATTACCATGGTAAAGTGGACGATTAAGTACACTAAACAGGTCGTGATTGATTCGAAAAAGTTAAAGCAAATAGGTTTGAAAGAAAAAACGCAATATTTATTGGATTTAATCGCTGAAGATCCATATAAAACACCGCCAAATTTTGAAAAATTACTAGGTTTTCGAAATGTATATAGTCGAAGAATAAACATAAAACATAGGTTAGTATACGAACTGTTTCCAGAACAAAAAATGATAAAGGTGTTATCTGTTTGGGGACATTATGAGGACAATTAGGTTTATTTAGAATTTTTTATGAAAGGTGCTGTATCTTGGATAAAGTACCAGTAGCATCTTTACCTTGTCATCCATTTGCTTCGGATAATACGACGAGGCTCTGTTCTTTGTGATGACTGTTCAGAATTGTCGTCGTTACTTGTGCCGATAACCTGATCCCATTTTTTGTCTGTCCAGCGGTCGATACCGAGAGCAATTGCGGCGGCTCTTGCGTAAATACGAAAATCGAGAGCTTCGTTCCGGTCACGTGTTTTCTGCCATTCACGTTTCGGATATCCTTTTACGATTTTTGTGACGAGCTGTTCGGCCGTAAGTTGCTTAAAATATTCCGTATTGTATTCAGGAAAATGCATATAACCACGCGGCGCACCACCATCTTCGTTCCGCGTTTGTTTGAGCCAACCGTATAATTCTCCCTTTAAAATTGAGACACCGACTTTCCATAATCGAACGCTACCACGAATCTTTTTACCTCTGAAATTTACGTCAACTTTTGTTGGAGCATTCAGGGGCACGAGCGAGTTATCTGTTCCTTTTATAGCCATGACGTTATGAAATGGTTGTGTACGAATCCACGCATATGCTTCTTGTGTCGAGAAGCCTGTATCCAGCGCAAACATGCTGATTTTCCGATTAATTCCATCCTCGGATTCAAATGTTTCAGCCAGTACATCAGAAAGCTGCGCCCAAGTCTTCGTGTCCGTCGGACTGCCGTAAATTACGCGATAATCGACCGACCAGCTTTCAAGTTCTTTGCCCCATCCGACTATTTCAAGCTCTAATCGGTCATTTTGAACGTCCACTCCGGCAGTGAGGACATAGGCACCATGCGGAACAACTCCGATTTTGTATTTTTCGCGCCGATCAAACAGCACGCCCCAGTCAGGCGCATCGCCTTTTTCCTCCCAGGTTAGACCTAAAGTCGTATTTGTCCACGCTTTCAAAAGCTGTTCGTCATCTTTCGCCATCTCGTAATTCAGTGCACATGCGCTCCAACTGAGCCAACCGACAGGTGAATAAAGCGAATTTATGTGAAATCCGACTACTTTATCCGAAATCGCGCTTTGATTGGAAGCTCGCCACTCGCCTTTTTCAAGCATTTGCGTTTTGAAATGCTCCGGAATAAGTTTTTTACACTGCTCACAAGCATAAGAAGCCTCCAAATTGCTCGAATCATAGCGAATTCCCTCCCATTTTAACGTCTGAAAATGGCCACAGTGCGGGCATGGCACAAAATAATAGCGTTGATCTGTGTTCTCAAACTCCTTTTCAATTCGCGAAAGTCCTTTGACAGTCGGAGTCGAAACAATAAAAATTTTTCGCCTTGCAAAGGTTGAAGTTCTTTGAATAGCCAAGGTAAGAGGATCACCCTCGGAGTCGGCATCAGGCGGGTAAGCATCAACCTCATCAAGAAACAGGTATCTAACAGGCATTGACCGAAGTCCGACTGCAGAATTTGCTCCGGTAATTACGACAATTCCTCCGGGAAATTCTTTTGATTGAACTGTGTTTCCTGAATCACGGCTGCGAGGATCTTTGACTTTATCACGCAAACACAAAGTATCTTCAATCAACGGAGCGAGGCGACCTTTCGACCAACGCTTGCCCATCTCGACTGTCGGCTGCACGACTAACATCGGTCCGGGAGCTTGGTCAATGATAAAACCGACCCAGTTATTGCCGGCCTCTGTACCACCGATTTGCGCTCCCTTCATAAATACGACTTTTTCGTAAGGAGACATCGGCGAAAGCTCGTCCATAATCTCCTTTAAATACGGAGTCCTTGACGTTCGAAACCTTCCCGGCTCAGATGACGCAGTTTGCGACAAAATCCTGTTAGCATCCGCCCATTCTGAAACTGAAATGATTGAATCGGGTTTTAAGCCGGATAAAAGAAATCCATCACAGACGTTATCCATTACTCAATTCTTCCAAAATGGCGCGAATTTCTTTGGTCAGAAGCATGTGAATCTCTCGCGCATCCGACATTGTCGCCAGAACCGAGGCCACACGGTCCGGAAGATTCAGAAAAGCATCCCGAATTATACGCCCCTTGCGAAATAAAGTATCTCGAACCTTCTCTGCCGATATCAACGACTGCTCCTTTTCAGCTGTTTCCAATTTCAGCAATTTACCTTTCTCAATTTCGTTTTGAAGCTTTGCTCTTAGAAGCTGTTCCTTGGTGCTTAAAATGTTTTTGGCGTCTTTTTCCGCAAGGGACGTATCAACCATACCGTCAATCAAACGTAATTTTCCTGACTGCACTTGTTTGCGTACAGCTTGTCTTGAAATGCCCTGTCTACGAGCATATTCAGCTTGCGAAATTAACGCCATTTTCAAAACCTCTTTACGACGCTGTCAACCTGTTTTAAAATTTCTGACGCTAGAAAAAAGTCGCACCACGGTGCGCCGCAAATTGCCCTCCGGCAGAAAGTACCTATTCGAAAATTTCCTTTGACAAATATCATAGCCAGAAAACAATCTATGTAACATTATTCGCCTCGTTTTGCTTGCGTCGCATATCTGCCTTTGCTTGTTCATTGTACAGCATATTATGTAACCACTCTTTTAATATAAGATATTCGGTGCCTGTCAATTTATTCCAATCATAATCACGTGCCGGGATTAAATAATTCCCCGCATCCGAAGCCAAAAGCCCTTCTTCACCCATTTCATCAATAATTTTATTGAGTTGTATTCGCATATCCTCATTATCTTTTGATAAACCGAGATTTAATCTATCGTGCATCATGAGTTTCCCGAAAAATGTGTGAATCGGATCCTCTTCACAACTAAAAGGATACAAACCGGCACGGCATTGGAAAAACAGCAGAACTTCTTTTATCTTCTCGATATTCGGCATATGTTTACTCGTTTACGACAATTTTTCTTCTAATTTATATATATGCCGTTTTTATGCTTTTTCATGTTTTTTAAGAATTAAAAAAATGACAGAGAACTCAAAAACTTGTTACACAAACGATAACTTAGTTAATGGACACCGTTGTCCTTTGCTTTCTATCAATGGACAGCTGTGTCCCTTATCTCTCAAGGAATATTAATTAAATACTTGACTTACACTAAACGTATTAACATAAAACCGTTAACTGCAGTAAACGAATTTAGCTAAATTTGATTAGCGTTTCGCAAAATTAGCGGTAAATCTGCGGACCAATTCGCAAAATTACTGAAAAAAATGCGAATTGATTCGAGAAATTTCGATTTTTGCGTCTATTATGCTGCATTTTCGTCATTTCTCTGTCTGTTTCCGATATATTCATCAATTCCTTCGAGTTTGTTGTTTACCTTGAGCAATAGCACGCTCGTGATGAACTGCGCTATTGAAAATCCGAGTCCGATTCCGTTCATGACGGCAGCGGTATTCGGATGTTTTTCTAATAAAAATTCTCCGGCAGCAATAAATCCCGTAGAAATAAGCGGAGCTACAACATTGATTGGTTGCAAAACCCAGCGAGCAGTACAAAAGCAGCAAGCGGCCTCACGATGCAAAGCTCTTGTTACGTCGTAGTGTTGGGGTATATAAACAGGAACATTGCTTGTCGTCGGCGCCTCTGAGCCTGCTCGGGGTCTTGTTGTTACGGTTGTTGTCGGTATCATTAATTGAGGTTGTTCATTTGCTTCTTCCATAGAAAAAAGATTGATAACCGACAATGTAATAAATATTGTTATAAATGATCTCATCGCAATTTTATTCATGTTTATCTCCATGTTGAGCAACAGCCAACATAATTGCGATTGCGTCTGCTTCATTGTCATCAATAGGATTGAAATCGTATTCACGAACTTTCTTTATGATTTGCGCTTTGCTTGCGTGTCCGAAACCGCTAACACGTTTTTTTATGCTACAAACTCCTATTCCATGAAGCGCGATATTAAAGTCATCGCATATAGCCGCCATATGATATAAGAATCCGCCATATACATGAGCCGGTTGGATTCCGGAATGAGCAAAGACTTGCTCGTAAAAAATTTTGCAAATTTCATGCTTTTTGATAATGCTACGCAACCAATCTCGAAAGCATACGAATCGACGTCCCAGCGATACCCGTCCATTTTGATGGAATTTTTTCGTGCCACTTGAAATAACATGAATGTTTTTTCCGCCTTCATCACAAGAAAAAATACAAAATCCGGTAGATGTCCCTAAATCCAGTGCCAATACATTACACATGCAAAAAACCTAAAATCTTATACATATTTATATATGCCGTTAAAAAAACACAAATGTTCACTTTTTTTTATGATTTTTTTTATGTTTTTTGGAAGCGTTTTTGATGGAAAAAATTTGTAGCATTATATATATAGCTACAAATTTTCATCACTATCTACAAATTTTTTATTGAAAAACAACAAATAACATAAATATATTTTTATATAAATTCCAATATTTTTTGTTTTGAATTTATTTATTTTGTGATAGATTGTTTTTAGTGTTGTGGGGTTTAATTGATGATAGCAATTCAGACAGAGTGGAGACAAAAAATTCTACCCCTCATATCAAAATAATTGTCTTATCGAATTAAAGGTTGACAATTTAGATTATGGAGGTAGCTATGAATAACTACCGACATATAAATCCGATTATTACAAAGCTTGTTCACAAATATGCTATTTCTTTATTCAATTGGTTCGGCGCAAAAATGGATATTGAAGATTGTGAACAACAACTTATATTAGCTGCTCTTATTTCATTACAACAATTTGATCCGAAAAAAGGACATATAAAATCTTTTCTTAATCGTTCACTATTCCAGAAAATAAAAGAAATAAAACGAAACGCGATGAGAGATAAACGAAAAATTGATTTTTATACATGTTCGATTTACAGCGAACAACTAACAGGAAAATCAAAAAGAGTTGTTAATGCCATTACCAATTAATGAAAGGAGTGTTCAAGTTGAAAAATATATCGTGTATAGAAACGCTTTCAATTCGAGAGCTGTCGAAATTAAGTGAAACAGATTTATGCGACTTATCTGAAAAAATATCAGAAACTTCAAAATGGATTAAAGAATTATCCGAAAAATTCGAAATGGCGTTATCTGCAAAATATACGGAAGAAGCCAAGAAAGAATTGAACGAAAACGGAGATGATTTCGGCACTTGTCATCTCAAAAAAGGAGCGCACACCGTTACTGTACAAATACCGAAAAAAATACAATGGAATCAGGAAATTTTAGCGCAATTATACGCAAAATTACCACCGGAAGATCGCAAAGATATTTTTAAAGTAACATATTCGATAAGTGAACGCGATTATTCCAAAACAAGTGATATTCTGCGTACGGCTCTCGAACCGGCACGTTCAAGCGCATACGGCAAAATCAAAATTATAATTTCGCGTAAGGATGGAGCTACAGAAGATGAAAATAATTAGTGCATCTGAACGATTACAACAGCAAACAGGTGTAAAAATGGCTATCTTCGGATCTTACGGCGTGGGAAAAACGAGTTTGCTGAAAACGCTTTCCGAATCAACTCTCTGTTTGGATTTTGAAGCCGGATTGTTAGCAGTCCAAGATTGGCAAGGCGACTCGATTTCAGTTCGCACATGGGAAGACGCTCGCGATATCGCTTGCTTAATCGGTGGTGCGAATCCTGCATCAAAAACAGTTTACAGTCAGCGTCATTTTGATGCGGCAGTGGCGAAATATAAAGAGTGCGATTTCTCGAAATACAAGTGCATTTTCATCGATTCAATCACGATCGCATCAAAAATTTGCTTGTCTTGGTGCAAGCAACAGCCTGAAGCGTTCTCTGCAAAATCAGGAACGCCCGACACTCGTGCCGCTTATGGTTTATTAGCCGGCGAAATGAGCAATTGGCTCAATCAGTTTCAACATATTCCTGACAAAGATGTTGTTTTTGTTGGGTTATTGGACTCGAAAACAGACGAGTTCAATCGCACTTCGTGGACTCCTTCGATAGAGGGCGCAAAAACCGCCCTCGAATTACCCGGAATTCTCGACGAAGTTATTTCGATGATCATTATGAAAAATGAGAAAGGTGATTTGGAGCGTAAATTCGTATGTCACACACTCAATCCTGCCGGATATCCTGCTAAAGACAGAAGCGGACAACTGGAACAACTTGAACCGGCAGACTTAGGGAAATTATTAACCAAGATAAAAAGTAAAGGAGCAAGAAATGTTTAATTTTAATAACGTGCCGGAAGTGGAATTGATTCCTGCCGGAACAATCGTCAAAGCTCGATTAAATTTGAGACCAGGCAATTCCGATAAAGATCAGTATCTGAAAAAAGCAAAAACGGGCGGTTTATACTTGGATTGCGAGTTCACCGTTATTGAAGGTGAATATGCTAAACGTAAGATTTATCACAAAATTGGAATCGAAGGCAATGATGTCTGGGTTGCCGCTTCTCGCCGATTCATAAAAAATTTGCTTGAATCTGCCAAAGGAATAGCGAAAAACGATAAAAGCCCTGAAGCGGAAAAAGCTCGTCAAATTACCTATTTTTCTGATTTGGATGGTTTAGATGTACTCATAAAAGTCGGTGTCGAAACAGGTGGAGAATATTCTGACAAAAACCGAATTGCTTCCGTTATTACCGCAGAAAATCCGATTTATCAACAAATGATGAGCGACGGAATTTCCTGGTAAAACGGCGTAAATTTGTAATCGCACTTTAGATTTTTGACATTTTTTAGGAGAAACGAAAATGGAAAGTATTAACTTTTCCAAAGCAAGAGCTTTATTCAATTTTTTGAGCCACAACTTTCACCCGTATCAGAAAATCGGGGAGTTAAGTTTTAAAGCGATTTTAGAAATCGTCGTTTTTATCGAATCAGATGAATTTAAACAATTAAGCCAACCAAAGGAGTAACCACAATGAAAAATAACAATAATAAACTGCAAATTTTTAATTACGAAAACACAAAAGTACGCACCGTTGTAAAGGACGATGAAATTTGGTGGGTGTTGAAAGACGTTTGCGATGTTCTCGGATTGAGTAATTCAAGAAAAGTTGCAGAGCGTTTGGATGACGATGAAAAGGGGGTAACTCTAAGTGACACCCTTGGTGGAACTCAAAAAACAACTATTATAAATGAATCAGGTCTGTACAAAGTCATATTGCGTTCCGATAAACCTGAAGCTAAAAAATTTATGAACTGGGTTACACACGAAGTTTTGCCAAGCATCCGCAAACATGGCGCATATATAACATCTGAAAAAATGGAAAAGCTAATGAGCGATCCCGATACTTGGATCACACTCATTACAACCCTTAAAAAAGAACGCGAACAGAACCAAGTTCTACAATCTAAACTCACACAACACAATAACAAGGTTCTGTTCGCCGATGCAGTTGCAGCTTCCGATGATACTTTGCTCATCGGTGAATTTGCGAAAATTCTTAAAGCCAATGGAATTAATGTCGGACGCAAGAAATTATTCGATTTGCTCCGTATGCACGGTTTTCTCATAAAACGCCCGGGAAGTGAATACAACATGCCAACCCAACGAGCAATGGATTTAACACTGTTCAAAATCAAAGAAAACGTGATCCTGCATCCTGATGGACGCACCACGATTTCAAAGACAACAAAAATTACAGGAAAAGGGCAGCAGTACTTACTGAAATACTTTCTGAAGAATCTTAATGCGGACACTACAAGGGAGTTATTTTAATGAGCCAAGACAACAGAAACGAAAATGAAGAAGATGAATTTTATTCAGTGAAAGCCATATATGCGGAATTACAAAGCGGGCACAAAAATACGTTGGTTGACATTGAGCGCATAGCAAAAACTTTAGATTTGAAACTTAAGGATGCCATTCAAATTGTCGGAGAACATTATTATTTCGTTTACTTTGATGAATTTTCCTATGAATTAACCAACTTAGAAGGTTTTGAACGTTTACGCAAATACTCCATTGAGTTGAAGAAAGCAATGGAAGTCGTTAAGAGCCGATTTGTTTTGGATAGTTCTGAGACAAAAGAGACCAAAACAGGCATGACTCCGGATGAGATCAATGCCGAGCTTGCTTTGCGTTTGTAATAAATGAGGTGACAAATGATAACAAAAATTAACGACAGCCAAGTAGAAGGCATTGCAAAATGTTTTGAGGAAAATCCTGATGCAACAATGTCTTTGGAAGACCTATGCGATATTTTGAAGATTTCTCTTAAACACGACAACGAAGTTATCTTCGAGATATTGGCCGACGATATATTCTTTTTGAACACCAATCACTCTCAATTTGCTTGGACCACGAATAAACAAGGATTCGAAATACTTAGGCAATATGCTTATCACAAACAAAGATATTTGCAAATATTTCATGAACTATTCATGTCTGATTTTCGCAACAAGAAAATTAAAAAACAAGAACAAACACAACATCAGAAGCAAGAGGATAACCATGATCATTAATGAAATAGTAGACAATGCGCTGGTCCGCAATTATCGCAACCAAGAAAAAAGAAACTATATCGGAGCATCAGGGCTCGGTGACGAATGCGCACGCCGCATACAATTGCAATATATGCACTGTGATTCGACAATTAACGCCAATCAAGTGCGTACTTTCGATATCGGCCATACGCTTGAAGGACTTGTCGCTCAGTGGCTTCGTATCGCAGGTTTTGATTTACGCACAGAGAATGTTCAGGGTGCTCAATTCGGTTTTTCTACCGCTGACGGGAAAATCGCCGGACATATCGATGGCATAATTTTTCAGTGCTCCAACGAAATGAAAGAGGATTTTAATCTCGAAAATAATTCGCTCCCTTGTCTCTGGGAATGTAAAACCATGAATGCAAAAAATTGGTCAGAAACAAGCAAACACGGAGTATTCGCAACGAAGTTTGTTTACTATGTTCAAGTTCAGCTGTACATGGCTTATATGGACTTCGATTGCTGTATTTTTACGGCACTAAACAAAGATACTTCGGAAATATATTTTGAAAAAATCGATTTCGATAGCGAAACGGCTCAAAAATATTCCGATCGTGCCGTCGATATTCTAAAAGCCTGCGAAAACAACGAATTACTTCCACGGCTTGCATCTGATTCATCATTTTTTAAATGCAAAATGTGCGGTTTTTACTCCGAATGCTGGAAGAATTGCGAAACGGTGTAAATGATGTCAGACGTATTGTTGGAAGCTCTCCGAGAAGCAGGAATTCCGCCACCGCCACGCGAAGTGGTTTCGGGACACTATACTCGCTGGGGAAAATTCAACGAATACTACGCAATCAGGCTTAGCGATGGCAGCGGTTATTATTTCGGCAATTTCAAGGAGTCAGACTCAGGAAAAACAGTCTTCGAAAAGGACGCAAACGGCAATCGTTACGCTTTAATCGAGGAAGCCAGAAGGAAATTATTCGCATCACAGGACGAAGCGCACGAGCGAATTGCCCAAAGTTGTACAAAATTCTGGCAGAACATGAAGCCTATTACAGAGCATCCGTATTTACAGCGCAAACAGGTTAAAAGTTACGGTCTCAAGTTATACATGGACAAACTCGTAATCCCGCTTATGGATTTGTCCGGGAAAATATGGTCGTTTCAATACATTGCGCCTGATGGGAGTAAGCATTTTCGTTCAGGTGGGCGCAAACACGGATGTTTTTACGTTATCGGAGACGCAAAAGACGCACCACTTTTGTATGTCTGCGAAGGATATGCAACAGCGGCGACAATCTATGAATGTACTGGAGTTCCAACAATTGTTGCCTTCGATGCCGGGAACATTTATCCTGCTACTTTAGAAATCCGGCAAAATAACCAAAAATGTAAAATAGTGATTTGCGCCGACAACGATGCTTACGGCCCAACGAACACAGGTCTCACAAAGGCTCAAAATGCGGCACAATACTTCAATGCGAGCGTTGTTTATCCGAAATTTAAGGATACAACGAGCAAACCGACCGACTTTAATGACCTCTTGATTCTTGAGGGCGCAGATGAAGTCAAACGCCAACTTGCGGAACCAAAAAGCGCCAAACAACCAAACGAAGGCAACGACTCAAAGCAATCAGGAACACAAGAGACTGAAACATCAGAATCAATCCCAGGCTTTTGTGTTACCGACACGGCATTAATGTATTTCGATGAAGCCAAAAAAGAATTCGCAAAAATTTGTGCGCCCCTAAAAATAATTGCCTTGACGTCCGAATTAGAAGACGAAAACGCAGGCCGCTTGGTCGAATTCAAAGACCGTAATGGTATCGTAAAACAGGTAAAAATATTCGATGCGTGGCTTTCGAAAGACGGTTCCAAAATCCACGATGTTTTATACAAATACGGCCTTGATATCGACACGGGAGCCAAAGCGAAACGCAAGCTTAATGAGTACCTTAATGCCTCAAATCCGAAGAAGTTAATTACGTATACTTTGCGCAGTGGATGGCACAAAGGCATATTTTTAACAGCCACTGATATATATGGTAACAATTCTTGTGAAATCTGTCATATTCCTGCGGCAGAGCCGGCAAAATTATCATCCACAGGTTCGTTATTAGACTGGCAATGCAATATTTCTCGCCTCTGTATCAACAACTCACGTCTAATGCTTGCAATGTCCGCCGCTTTCGCCAGCATGATTTTGACTCCGTGCGCCGCCGACAACTTTTTCCTGCACTTTTACGGACGCAGTTCACAGGGAAAAACCACGATGCTTGATGTTGCAGCTTCTGTTTTCGGAGACCACAGCTACACACGAACCTGGCGCATGACTGACAACGGACTTGAGGGCATCGCAATGGCACACAACGACCTCTGCCTCTTCCTAGACGAAATATCCGAATGCGATCCGTACAAAATCGGCGCAATGGCTTATATGCTGGTCAATGGATCAGGGAAAACGAGAGCGACAACGCAAGGACTGGCGCGCCGTGTAATGCGCTGGACGCTCGGTGGCGTATCGACGGGCGAAGAACAGCTGGGTGATATAATCAAAGCCACTGGAAGAAATCCAAAGGCAGGACAGCTGCTGCGTATTCTCTCAATCCCTGCAATCCCCGATAATAGTTCATTTGGTTTGTTTGAAGATATACATGGCTTTCCAACTTCCGCCGATTTTGCAATACACCTCAAGACAGCGGCGCAAATGTACCATGGAACCGCTTTCCCGGCTTTTATACGGGCAATTATCAGTGATTACGATGATGTACGGAGCTTTTACAAGCATGAAATGGAGCGAGCCAAGAAAGAATTCTTGCCGCTTCGTGCTACGGGACAATATATCCGTGCTTTCAAAACATTCGCCACTTGCGGAATCGGCGGGATCCTCGCAACAAAATACGGCATAACAGCCTGGAACGGCGTCGATATCATGGCGACCATCATGAAGTGCTTCTCATCTTGGCTGGAATCAAGAGATGGAACAGGCAGCCAAGAAGATAAACAGGCTCTGACGCAAATTCGGCTCTTCTTCGAAAAATACGGAGATACACGGTTCCAACAGCTCTCAGACGATATTCCGACAACCGAACGAATCCCATATGAACGTGCAGGTTATCGCACTTACTTGCGTGGAGGTGTCGTGTTTTATGTCTTTAAGAGCTATTTCGAGGAAGTTATAGCCCGTGGCCTGGACCTAAAACAGGTGAAAAATTTGCTTCGGGATCTCGGAATTTTGGAAACGGATTCAGATCATAGCAGATTCGATAAAAATGTATGGATCAGAGGTAAAACAGTTCGTATGTACGTAATTAATCATAAAATTTTTGAAGGAGACGATTAATGTATAGACTTGAAATAGATTCTCTGCTATCTTCCTTATCGGAGGAGTGTAATCTATATAATATAAATAATAAATATATAATATATATTTATGCATGCGGTTTTCAATTAGAAGTTTATATAAATAGATTACGCAATAAAAAAAATCATAACCTATTATTTTGGAGGGGGAATGAGGGGAATAAGGGGAATGACCCTTTTTATGCCCTAAAAATACAACAAATTTTCCTTCCCACTTTTTGGCATTTTCATTCCCCATATTCCCCATTTCCATCTTGTATAGGCAAATTGCCACCTTTGTTTTTTAAAGTTTTTCTGAAAAAAGCTTATAAATTGCGCAATTTTCAAACAATATGGTGTAATTCATTGAAAAACAATCAAAATTGCTTCGATCTTTATAAATTGCGCAATTTACAAAGATTGTCCTCTAAAAGGTTGAAATATGAGCGGAATTTAAGAGAGATATTCACGATGTTTATATTTTGCGCAATTTATAAACATACGAAATTCAAAAATCAACTAATGGTTGTTTTTCAAGTTTCTTGATTATGGCTAGCATTCCTTCTTTATTCTTACTTTTTTGTTGCAGTTTTTGTGTTTTTTGTAATTTTTTTTGAGAGATAAACGATGATTAAAGATTTAGAACAGCTGTCTGATAATTGGCCATCTCCATTTGTATCAAGAAACCTAATAGATCAGTTTACCAATGGAAAATATAAGCCTCGAACCATGAATACATACGACGGTGCGGGTAAAGGCATAAAACGGCGCATCCGTTTAAAAGGTAAAATCGCATATTTGAAGGAAGACGTGATCAATTGGATTAAAGAAAGGCGGAAAAAATGAGCATATTCGATGAATTGAGAAAATATTGTCCCAACGGAATAGTGCACAGAAAAGATATAGAAAGGATTACCGGCGGCATTCTGAATCCGCATACCCTGGCGCAATTGGATTCTCAAGGAGCAGGAATTCCCAGTTACAAAATCGGGCGCAATGTTACATACAAAATTGAAGACGTTATCTCCTGGCTTGAAAAGAACAGCGAGCTAATCAATTTTGA
>JAFUZX010000116.1 GCA_017476405.1 Alphaproteobacteria bacterium
AGCGATAAAATGTTCTTTCATGCCTTCTAAACCTATCGGAATAATTTTTCCGTTCCCGTTTAAAACACAATTTTCTGATACGTATTTTGAAACTTCATCCAACAGATTTTCGGAAACAACTACTCCATAAAAATATTTGGCAATAGCTTTGTTGTTTAAGGAATCACCTATCTAATAATACGATGAGCATAATGCGGATTTGCTTTTAATACCTCAAAAATATCCTGACGATAACATCTCACATATTCAACAAATTTTCCATTTACTATTTCATTTTTAATCAAATGTGTACGCATAAATTCAAGAATTTTCTTTTGAGCACTTTCATAATCTTCAGAAGACTCAACCATTAACTCAATTTCCATCATGTTATAATGAAAGTCTGTTTCAGGAGCAGTAATCGCATCCAAATCAATATGAAAGTCTCCGATCTGAAATTTTTGACGATGTGTTATAAGTACTGATAATTTTGTAAGGTCATCGAAATTTTCTAAACAAAGTTTTTCAAGAATCTGCGTTTCGTCTTCAATTTCTTCGTAAATATCTGATTTTTTATGGTCAGCTACCGGCAATTTCAACTCGTATTTTTTATTGCGTCTCCGTAACCAAATATCATTTTTTATCAATCTGAGATCTTCAAAATCCAAACAGATATCTTCAAAAATGTATTCTCCGAGTTTTACTGCGTTATTTTTCAAAAAATCCAGGAACCCAGGAGTCACAAGACATTTTTTCTCTACTTCAATCATTATTAATCATTACCTTTTTACCAAAAGCTCTTTATATTATCGCTATTCCAAAGAGGGCAATTGTTGAAGCATAGCATAAAAAAGTATGCCATATCTACACAAGCCAATAATGTATTAATGAGAAGAGGGCCTTTATGAAATTGCGTCAGACAAAAATTGAAAAACATGAATTTTAAGAAGCGTAACTTTATAAAACGAATAAGATAATCTATACTTTTGTGTAGAAAGCTCGGATATAAGATAATCAATATTGATAAATTTTCGGCATTGATGATATGTAAGATGCGGTTTTTTTATAAAAAAGAAAGGAAAACTATAATATGAATTATCCTGCTAAATTTTCCGCATGTCTTTTCCTATTAACTCTTACAGCATGTTCAGTTGAAAAAAATTTTGAAGCAAAAAAGTCAGAAATTATAGTAAGTGGTGATGAAAGAATAAAAATGTTAAGAACAAAAAATATAGAAATTATCGAAAAAGAATTAGCATCCGCAAATAAAAATACTCTTTTTATAACAGATATTACAGATGTTTTACTCGAGCCGAAATCGCAATTATTCAAGACGCCGAATGAAGCGTTGCTGAATAGATTTTTGAACGATTTTATTAGCAAAGGTTGCGGTCAAAACAAATTAGAGCGTGAAAAAGTTTTCAGCATAGTTGTTCAGCAGCCAGTTGAACCTGTCGATGAAAATTTTGTAAGGATTATTCGAGAGCTGCAAGAGCGAAATGTAAAAGTACTTGCGTTAACAAACGGTTTAATCGGATCTTTTGGATACATAGATTCTATGGAAGATTTTTCGATACAACAACTTAATGATCTCGGATATCATTTAGAAAATTCTTGGAGTGAGCTGAAATCGATAACCTTAACATTAGAATCCGGCAAACAAATTTTATTTAAAAATGGAGTGATATTTGTGAGTAAGCTTACAAGCAAAGCTTCTAAAGGAGAATGTTTGTTAGCATTTCTGGAACACATACGAATTCAGCCAAAGAAAATTATTTTCGTAGATGATAAGCGGAAAAATTTAGAATCAGTTGCGGAAATTGCCAGAAAAATCGGAGCACGATTTGTTGGAATTGAATATACAGGCGCATTAGAGAAAAAGAATGATCCGATTAGTGATAAGCATGCGCAACTGCAGTTATCAATTTTGGAAAAAGAGCATAAATTGCTGTCTGATGATGAAATAGAAAGCATGCTAAGATAATGTTTTTGCTATAATAATTTGTTTGCGACTAATATAAGTTGCTTAATTAAACGTTGATGTGGATTTTTAATTGTGCTACGACCTCCATAACCTTCTTCCATAGTTCTACGAAAAAATACCACATAAGGCGGATAATTA
>JAFUZX010000117.1 GCA_017476405.1 Alphaproteobacteria bacterium
ACCATCACATTCGACAAGAGCTTTTTTGCAATCCATCATCCCGGCGCCACTACGCTCTCTCAGAGCTTTTACATCACTTGCACTTACTTCTGCCATTGAAAATTCTCCTTATTCGTAATTAAAAATTATTCACTTTTATTTGCTTCATCATTTATATTTTCAGTTTTTTCAGCATGTTCAAGATTTTCTTCGTTTTTTTCAACTACTGGCTTATCCAATGCTCCGATATCAACACCGGCATTCGCTAATCCTTTCTGAATACCATCAATAATCGTGTCTTCCATTAATGAACAATAAAGATCAATAGCTCTCACAGAATCATCATTTCCCGGAATTGGATAATCTACTAACGTAGGATCTGAGTTCGTATCACAAATAGCAATTACCGGAATTCCCAAAACTCTAGCTTCCTCAACGGCTGTTTGATCAATGGTAATATCCAAAACAAACAGTAAAGAAGGTGTTCCTCCCATATTTCTCACTCCGCCGAGAGCTCGATTTAATTTATCCATTTTCCTTTGTAGTGTGAGTCTTTCTTTTTTCTTAAGAATTACTTCCGAATCTTGCAATCTTTTCTCTAAATTCTCTAATTTCTTTATAGATTGAGAAATTGTTTTCCAGTTCGTAAGCATTCCGCCCAACCAGCGATGATTAACGTAATACTGCCCACATTTTGCCGCTGCGGCTGCCACTCTTTCACTTGATTGTCTTTTAGTTCCGACAAATAATATGCGTCCTCCTTCGGCTGCTATATCATGAGCGACTTTAAGAGCTTCTTGCATCATAGCGTATGTACGATCCAAATTAATAATATGGATTTTTTCCTTAGATCCGAATATATATGGGGCCATTTTCGGATTCCAGCGTCTTGTTTTATGCCCAAAATGAACGCCTGCTTCTAATAATGTTTTGATGTCTAACACTTTATTTTACTCCTTCTTCGGTTAAACCTCCGCAAAAATCAAACTGTGTAATAATAAACACAGACCGAACGGATAACACCTGCTATCCTATTTTGCGTGCGTACTATGAGAACTGTTTCTCACAAGCATCTTTATACACATAACTCAAAAAAAATACAACGCAGAAACATATTTTCTTTATTTTTTTCGATTTTTCCAATCATTATTAAAAAGTTCCACTCCGATTTTAGTAAGGTTATGGTCCATACAATTCTGTAATACTTTCGGCGTTACCGTAACGACATCAGCTCCAGCAATCGCAGCTTGAGTAACATGATATGAATTCCGTACGGATGCGGCTAAAACGTTCGTTTCAAATGAATATTGACGATATATCTCGCAAATTTCACGAATCAAAGACAATCCATTCTGCCCCACATCATCCAATCTTCCGATAAACGGTGACACATAAGTAGCTCCGCATTTTGCGGCTAAAATCGCCTGTGTCGCTGAAAAGCAAAGTGTTAAATTTGTAGCAATCCCATCTTCGGATAAGTATTTACTCACACGCAATCCATAATAATTACAAGGTAACTTTACGCATATTTGTTTATGCAATTTTGCGAGTTCCTGTCCCTCTTTAAGCATATCATCGAATTTTTCGGAAATAACTTCAACGCTTACATGCCCCTTTACAAGATCACATATTTTTAAAATCAAATTTTTATAATTTTTAGATTCTTGCTTAGATAAAATAGTCGGATTTGTAGTAACTCCATCAATGAAATCTTTATAGTTAGTTATCTCATTAAGATTTGCTGTATCCAGAAAAATTTTCATTTTTATTCTTTCCTAAATTATTTTTGTCTTAATAACATATTAAAACCGAACCACTTCAAAAACAACAAATATTAATAAGTAAATTTTTCATAAAAAAATCTTGTGATTTCATTTACTAATACTATATACTAAGTATAAAGATAATGGAGGATATAATGCTAAGGTATATAACTTTCCTTACAGTTTCTTGTTTTGTATTAAACTTAAATGCTGAAATTTTAGTTGATAATAGAATTGAAATTGGTATGAGCGATCGAAATCGGATAACTGAAATGCGCAACTGTTCTATAACAGGAATAGAAATTTTCGTTGATCAAAAAAGCAATAACGTAAGCATTTTTTACAAGGGAAATGGAAAAATCACCAATATCTTAAGAGGAATTGAGGATGAAAGCGGAAATATTATTAGTTGGGAAAAAGATGAAAATACTTTTGCGATTTTTAACAAATTACAAATGAAAAATGGTGCTTTTGTATCAGTATTAAAATGGATTGGCCCATCCGCTGAAAATCCATCAAAATTATTTAAAATCATCCTTGATAAAGGAAACGGACAAAAAATAGATAAAAGTTTTGAAATAGCTAATCCTAACAAAATGTAACTCAAAATCTCACTTCTAACTAAAAAACTTTTTCGTTGTAAACAAGTAGGCAAGTTGTTTTTGTTTTTTTATTGAAGTTGCTCAATATTTTTATTCTCTTGAACTTCATCGATATCATGGCCGCAATTTTCACATCTTTCAAGCTTATTATAATATTCCTTAAGCTGTTCCACATCTCTTATAAATTCATCTTTATCTAGAGACGGAGCATTTTTCGGAATTGCAAGCAATAAATTCGGACGTGCGTTATAAAATCCATACCCCATTTTAAATGGAATCGACGCTTTTTGATGTTTTTCAAAATAATCTGCCATCTGCGGCTGTTTATATTTTCTAAAAAGATTCGGCAAATTTGGCTCAGTATATGTTCCAAACGCATATTTAGTCCATTTTTTATTATTGAAATTCACAAAAGGCACACCAGTATCATCTTGTAAAATGAATTGAGAATTATTCAAAATAAATTCTCTTATTTTTGAAAGAGTTCTATCCCAAATAGCATAAGAAGCACTTTTGAAATAAGTTTGGAATGGTTGTTTTTTCATAAAATTGAACAAATTAATAAGTAACTTATTATCATTATTCAAATCCGCTCTGACATAGTATACATTTCTAGGATTATTTTCACCACGCTTTGTACAAGTTATCTTTACACAATCTAACATTCCAGGACTACGAGTAACTTCTCTTCCTGTTTCATCTATGCTAAGGTCTTCGACATTATTAATCTCAAAATCCAATTTAGCTAATTCCAATAATATCAAATACAAAGTACCACGTAAAAATTTACACGATAAATTAGTCA
>JAFUZX010000118.1 GCA_017476405.1 Alphaproteobacteria bacterium
AAGATACACGACGGAAGTAGTATTGGGGCGTTTTAGAGGCGAATTGGCTTTGTTGGATTCAAAGGCAGATGCTGAGGCGAACGCTGCTTCATCTACGGTTGACGATCGATCTGTTGCTGATATGGTTGCGGATGATGATATTCCTTTTTAATATCTGGGTAGTTAGAAATAGAGATATGTGTTATTTGTAATAGGTTTTACTTGATATATATAAGAAGAGATTAGTACATTGTTTTTTATCCGATTGTTAAACGGAATTAGAAAAATTATCAGTAGCGTGTTTATGGAGAGTTTGAGTGGAGATAGATAATAACAATAATCAAGGTGATATAATTCCAGTTGCTATAGACGAGGAGATGCAAAAATCTTATCTAGACTATGCAATGAGTGTTATTGTTTCTCGTGCACTTCCTGATGTTAGAGATGGTTTGAAACCTGTTCACAGACGTATAATTTACAGCATGACTGAAAATGGGTACGATTATAATAAACCGTTTCGTAAATCTGCTCGTATCGTCGGTGATGTTATCGGTAAATATCATCCGCATGGTGATGTTGCAATATATGAATCGATGGTTCGTATGGCGCAGCCATTTGCAATGCGTGAGTGTCTTGTAAATGGTCAAGGAAACTTCGGTTCTATGGACGGTGATGGCGCAGCTGCTATGCGTTATACTGAGGCTCGTTTATCGAAAATCGCACATGCTCTTACTGAGGATTTATACTGTGATACAGTTGATTTTCAACCGAACTACGATGAATCTCTTGAAGAACCTAAATTATTGCCAGCTCGTTTTCCTAATTTACTTGTGAATGGAGCAAATGGTATAGCTGTAGGTATGGCGACAAATGTTCCTACACATAATCTTGGAGAAGTCGTTGATGCTTGCGTAATGCTTATTGATAATCCGGAAACTACGATTGATGATTTACTAACGGTGATCAAAGGACCTGATTTCCCGACCGGTGGTATTATTTTAGGGCGTGCCGGGATTATATCAGGGTTTAAAACTAGACGTGGATCAATTATTATTCGGGCAAAAACGCATGTTGAAGAAATTCGCAAAGATCGTTATGCCATTGTAATGACAGAAGTACCATATCAGGTAAATAAAGCAAAATTGATTGAAAAGATTGCGGCGTATGTTAATGAAAAAGTTATCGAAGGTATATCTGATCTACGGGATGAATCAGATCGAGAGGGTGTCCGTGTTGTTATCGAATTGAAAAAAGATGCTAACAGTGATGTTGTTTTAAACCAACTCTTTAGAAATACACAAATGCAGGCTTCATTTGGTGTTAATATGTTAGCATTGCACAATGGTCGTCCAAAATTAGTGAATCTTCTTGAAATCTTAAAGATATTTATCGAATTCAGAGAAGAGATTGTTGTTCGTCGTACTCGATTTAATTTAAATAAAGCTCGTGATCGTGCTCATATATTAATTGGTCTTGCAATTGCTGTCGCTAATATAGATGAAGTTGTGCGAATTATTAAGACCAGTGCGGATCCCGGAGTAGCTAAAACGACGCTTATGTCTATTGATTGGGAAGCTGCTGATATTGCGCCGTTAATATTTCTTGTAAATGATCCTAACAGTATTTATGTCGATGGAAAATGCCGGCTTACGGAAATTCAAGCTCAAGCAATTTTAGATTTAAGATTACATCGTTTAACAGGTTTGGAACGTACAAAAATATCCGATGAATTATCTGAATTATCCGTACAAATTAAAGATTTTCTGGATATTTTAAGTTCTAAGAATCGTGTATATCAAATTATTCGTGAAGAATTAATAAAAGTAAAAGAAGATTTTGCGACGCCACGTCGTACATCGATAGAAGAAGCTGGAGCTGATCTTGAGGATGAAGAGTTTATTCAAAAGGAAGATATGGTCGTAACAATTAGCAATACGGGATATATCAAACGTGTGCCGCTTAGTACTTATCGTGCGCAGAAACGAGGTGGAAAAGGTCGTACAGGTATGGAAACTAAGGAAGAAGATTATGTACATGACATATTTGTTGCTAATACGCATACTCCTGTACTGTTTTTCTCGACTACCGGTATTGTTTATCAAATGAAAGTTTATAAAATTCCGCTTGCATCTCCGAAATCCAGAGGAAAAGCGCTTGTAAACATTTTGCCTATTAAAGATAATGAAGCTTTATCAACAGTTATGGCTCTTCCTGATGAATCAGAATGGGAGAATTATGATGTTGTGTTTGCAACGTCAAAGGGAACGGTTAGACGTAATAAGCTTTCGTACTTTGTAAATATCAAATCTTCAGGGAAAATCGCAATGAAATTTACCGGAGATGAGCGTTTGGTTTCTGTTGCTCTTTGCAAAGAGGGAATGGACATAATGCTTGCTTCGAAGATGGGTAAGTGTGTGCGTTTTCCTGTAACCGATTTACGTGTATTCCACAGTAAAAATTCGATTGGCGTGCGCTCTATGAAGCTTATCGGTGATGATGAAGTAATTTCCATGACTGTTCTGAATAACGGTGATTTAACTTTGGACGAACGGGAAGAATATATAAAATATTCGAATTGGTTGAGACGTAGTAAGGAAGAAGTAATTGTTGATCAGGAGATGACTCCACCTGCAAAATATGAGGAAATGAAAAATCTTGAGCAAATGCTTATAACGATTACTGAAAAAGGTCTTGCAAAACGTACATCATCGTTCGAATATAGAACCAGTGGGCGTGGAGCTCAAGGTGTAAAGAATATCGAAATGAATTCAAAAACAGGGAAAGTTGTGGCTGTATTTCCTGTAAATGAGAATGATGAGGTTATGCTTGTGACAGATTCCGGTAAATTAATTCGTTGTCCGGTCGATAATATAAGAATTACGAGCCGAGGTGCGCAAGGTGTAATTTTATTCCGCATAGAATCGAATGAAAAAGTTGTATCCGCAGTCAGATTAGTAGATGGTGAGAATTAAGCATGGCATCCATAGTACTGGAAAATGTAAATAAATCGTTTAGAGACAGTGAAATAATAAAAAATGTCAATCTAACCATTGAAGATGGAAAATGTACGGTCTTAGTTGGGCCGTCGGGCTGTGGAAAATCGACATTACTTCGTCTTATTTGTGGGTTAGAAGAAGTTACTTCCGGGGATATATTTATCGGAGATAGGTTGGTAAATGATATTCCACCGGCGAGTAGGGGATTGGCTATGGTTTTTCAGACATATGCTCTCTATCCGCACATGACAGTATTTGAGAATATGGCATTTGCTCTTAAAGTGCGCAAGTATAAGAAAGCAGAAATAGAAGATCTCGTTGTAAAAGCAGCAAGAACATTAAAAATTGACCATTTATTGGATAGAAAGCCGAAGGAATTATCAGGCGGTCAGCGTCAGCGTGTCGCAATTGGAAGGGCCATAGTTCGTAATCCATTTGCGTTCCTTTTTGATGAGCCTTTGTCCAATCTTGATACAGCATTACGTTGTCAAATGAGATATGAGCTTGCGAAATTGAAGGAGCAACTTAAAACAACAATGGTGTATGTTACACATGATCAAGCTGAGGCTATGACTCTTGCGGATAAAATTGTTGTTATGAAAGATGGTATTATTGAGCAAGTAGGGTCTCCGCTCGAGTTATATAAATCCCCTGTAAATGTGTTCGTAGCTAAATTTATTGGTTCAAGCGAGATGAATATTCTTGAAATGAATTGTGTTCAGCAGGGGGATAAATCATCGGTATTTCACTTATCCACAAATGAAGAGATCGTATTTAAGCGGAAAGCTGATTTTACGTTAGATCCGAGTAGCAGATATTTGTTTGGTATTCGTCCTGAGGATTTAGAAATTTTGCCTGCCGATTCGATATTTTTCGGAAATAAACTAAAAGGGACGGTTACTTTATCTGAAAATCTTGGTGGTGAAGGATTTGTGCATGTTTCTCTTGCTGATGGTACTTCAATTACAGTAAAAGCTAAGAATATTAATGTACATCCTGGAGATAGCGTAAAATTAGGATGCTCTTATGATAAATGCTATCTGTTTGATAAAGATATGAAGACTATTTGGGGACAAACGACCACCACAGCCACTGTCGCGTAATAATTTTATGACAATTATAAAATTTTCAAATTGCGTTTTAAGTAGATAGAAAAATAATCGAAACGAACTTATAAAAAAAAGAAAAAAGTGCGATAGCAATTAAACTATCGCACAGGAATTAAGTTAATCAACTGAATTAGCACTATTTGAAACATTTGAATCTATTCTTGCTAAGCTTGCATTGTCCTCAATCTGAGGATTTTCGATTGTAGTTGATTCTGAATCTATTCTTGTTAAAGGTACTACATTAAAGGTTCCATGCTTGTTAACCTCTTGAATTTTTGAGTTATTTCTAAATATATAATTTATTTCTTCATTATTCTTTTTTACTATTACTTTAATAGAATCCCCTTCTGTGCTTGAGTCAAGATATCCTATCATATTTTGCATAGCCAAATATCCATCTTGCGTTGATCTTATTTTCATAGAATAATATAAGAAAACGGCATTCTCTAAATTTAAATAAGCAAAGTTATTTTTAAACGCTCCTTTTATGTGAAAAACATTTCCGAAATTAAAATGACCTACTTCTTCATCTTCATTATGCTTAAAATGTAAATCTTTATCGTCCTTATCATCATTAGCTGATGTATAAGATATTGTATTATTTTCTAATAATTTCTTTTTTATATCAATTTGTGCGAGACTTAAGCGATTTGAAGTCCCCATTCCAGCTAACAAACTATTTACATCTTTCTTTATGTCTTCACGATCTTGCTTGTGTTGAATTTCGAGTTGCTTTAGATTTCCTTTTATATTTTGTACTTCAGACATGGTCATTTGAGTATTATCTTCAACTATTTGTTCTAACCTTGCGTTATCTTCCTTTCTTTCTTTGTGTAGTTGATTTACGGCCTCATTTCCCCTTTGCAGAATCTTATTAGTAATAGCTTTCACGAGCATAATCGCTTGGATATCGTTTGGATAAAATGAAAAATCGGCAGGAACAATTTCATTTAATCCATTATTGTTAAGCAATTCTATAGCTGTATTTTTATTCTTTTTTTCTTCAGCTTTATCTTTATATGGCTTTTCTATCGACTCCCATCTTGTGTCATTATTCAGATTCTTGCTAACTGTATTTACTCTGGCATTAAAATCTGGAAGATTAATAAATGCCTCATCATATAATGTAACTCCTATAATATTATAAATGTGACTTATAACATCTTTATAATAAAATTGTTTTCCGATTTTTAAATTTAATGAATTTAAGAAGCTCTGCGTAGTCGCTTTTGAAGTAACTTCGGACGATAGAGCACAAAAGCCTGCAAAAAACGCATTCTTCATATCTTCATCAGTTATAGCTTTAAAAGGATCAAATAGCACTTCATTGGGTTTTTGCTGAATGTTTTGTTCTGTCGGTTCCGGTAGAATGTTTTGAATCTCTTCATTTTTATTCGCTGTGTTATTGTTTCTTCGCAAATAATACAAAGGATTTATTCGGGTCCAAAATGAAGGTGCGTTTGTTAATTCTAAATTTTTCTTCTCTAGTGTTTTTATTCTTTCATTTAGCTCTTTCTTTTCTTCTATTAGTTTTTCATGTTCTTCTATTAGTTTTTCATGTTCTTCTATCATTTTTACTTCTTTTTCAAACCTATCTTTTTTTGTTACATCGGATAAAGTTGAAATTGAAGCCGCAAAATTATTTATAAACATCTTTTGAAAAATATCAGTTGAGTTGGCAGAAAATAATTCCTCTGTTGCATTTCCTATATTTCTAATATTTTCGTTGAGAGTAGCAATATTTGACTGCAATTCGTTTTTTTCTTGTTCTTTTTTCGTTTTTTGATTTTTTAAAATTGCGTCGTTTTTTGATTGAACGGTTTGTCTCTTGCCCCTTTTAGATGATTTTGTCCCTTCTTGACTAGTCGGGAAGTTCAATTTTTCTATCTTCGTATTTAAATCTGCCAGATCTTCTTCTATTTTTTTAAGCTTGTCTTGTGCATTCTCAAGTTCACTTATCAGTGCTTCGAGTTGCGAGCCATTATCTGCCAAAAATGGGAGACAGCCCTTTAGCTCAATAGCAGGATAATAGGCGGGAGTTGAATTATGTGCTTCTAATGAAGAGCTTGATGACGCTCCTTCTATTTGCGCTAACTCGTTCATTGCCAGTATGTTTCCGACAATTGAAGCGTTTAAAAAATATATAAATAGTCTTTTTTACATGTTAATCCTCCAAATAAAAAATAAATAAAAAGGCGACAATAAACTCATCGCCTGAAAAAAAAGAAATAATTATTTTGCCATTAGGGAAAATTTTATGGTGCCCGTTTTATACTCGGCTACTTCATTTACATTTTTGTCCCAATGCGGGGTAATGACTATTTGATAATCATCATTTTTGGTTGGTGGTAAATTGCCTGTTTGTATACCATCTGGGCCTTGTGTAAAACCGACCTTACCCCCCATAGTACCCGCAACCTTTACTTCACATTTTATTTCCTTTCCGTCGCCCACTGCACTACCATCTGCTTTTTTCTTAATTAATAATAATCCATCTTGAAAACCATAGACGCCATCCTCATCTAACTCCATTTTAACTTTAGGGGTTATTCCAATTAAATTAGTTTGCGCTTTAAAATTTACTGATGTTACCTTTGGATTGTTTGAGTCGTCAAATAGATCAACTTCCCCTTTCTCTGCGTCACTAAAATAAATATATATAGATGCTTTTAGTTTACAGTTTAATGTTCTTTCTATTGATTGTAGGTGGGCTTCTGGGGCTGGCTCCGCCGCTTCAACGCCGGTGTATCCTATTATTACTGCGAGGATTGCGCAGGTTTTTAACATTCTAGTACTCATCATACATTACTCCTTAAAAATATAAAAAAATAAATTACACGTAATATGTATAATATTTTTTTTTCTCAGTCAAGCATAAAATTAAAAAAATACACATTTTCTTTTTATATTTATCAAAAAAAGAAAAAATATCCATTATATTTAATAACATTATATATGGATTTTATATTTTTTATTGTAAAAATATACTTTTGTTATTTGGCTTTTACGCTTACAGTGATTGTGTCAGAGTAATTTCCGGGGGCATATTTTTTTTCTTTGAGAGATTTTTCTGGATAGAATAACAGACTGAATTCATATACTGACTCTTTGAAATATTCCTTTGAAATTTCTACATGGTTTATTGTGCTGTCAAGATCCTGATCTATATTATCGCCTCTGAAATTCGCTTTATATGAGATAAAGTTACTTTCGTCATTTGTTTCGGAAGGTTCATTCTTTTTTGCTTTCCAGTTATTTGCGGTTTCGACGTGTACTTCAACGTTGTTATATATATTTGAGACTATACGGTAGTATGATGCTTGTCGTTGGAAAATATCAATGTCGCCGTTGTTATCTATTCGTTCAATATTCAATGTCGGGTCAATGGAAGCTTTTACATTCAGATGAATTTTTGTGTCTGCGTGTGCCGAATAGAAACAAAAGCCAATCAATGTACTTAACAACACAATTTTTTTCATTGTACTATTTTTACCTACCACATAATAACAATCTTTAACTACGTCGATTTTTTCTACAAACAAATATAATGCAAAAAAACAACAACGCTCTATGATAGTAATATATTAATTAGTGGTTGACAATAGAAAAAAAATAATAAATGATATCGGAAATCATATAATTGGTATATTGGTATATATAAAGTGCCATTGATGCCGGGGGAGATCAATTTATTCAGTAAAAAAAGGAAATATTATGTTTAAAATTTTATCTGTTTTTGTCTTTATTTATTTTTCAATGTTGGAATCTTTTTGTTTGAACATTATTCCGTTCATTCACAGTTTCGATCCGGATGATAGAGGAGATCAAACGATTCAGTATTATATCGGTAATGAGACAGATGATTTTATGGCATTTATGTTGTCAATTCATCGACGTAAACAAAATATAGACGGATCAGATGATTTGAAAAAGGATGAGGATAGTTTTATCGTAGCGCCATCGCAGATTATTATACCTCCTCATACTAAGCGTATTGTTAAAGTGAAATGGATCGGAAATAAAGAATATAAAGATAATCCGAGAATAGAGCAGGCATATAGATTATGCATAGATCAGTTCCCGATTGAAGGTCAATTGAAAAAAGTAAAAAACGCAAAAAATAATGAGCAAGTTATTCTAAAAATGCCGAAAAAGGAAAAAAAGAAAAAGCGAGAAATAGCTCAGATAAAAATATCGTATAAAGTTTGGACTTCGTTGTATGCCGCACCTAAGGATTCAAGATCAGATATGGTAGTTGTAAGTTCGGATTCTAAGAGTATCACTATCAAAAATAATGGAACTCGGCATGGAGAATTGAAAGAAATTGAAAAAACTGTGTGTGAGGGAATGTCTCTTGATCAATGGTTGGTTAATGATGATTTTGAAAAAGTCATTTTAGCAGGAAGCGTTCGCAAATTTACAAAAAATCCGGCGAATTCTAAAGCAAATACGGATAAGAAGAAAGCGACAGAAGGTGTTAATCAAAAGAAATAATAGTTGATAAATATATGGATGGTTTGCAAGGTTTCTGAAAAAATGAACGATGTTCGTAATATTAGATATGAAAAGGATTAAGGCAAGTTGTAGAAGTATATGGCTGTTGAGTTTTTTTTGTGTATTTTGCGAAAACGTATTTGGAGAAGACGGCGAAAAAGAAAAGAATTCAACTGAGCTTACAGAGAAAAACTCAGAATTAGAAGCTTCGGCTCCAGAGGATGGCGTCGTTCAGGAGAAAAAAGAAGGCGATGGAGATGTTCCGGAATCAGGTGTTGTTGTTGCGGATTTAGCTGATACAGATGATGAGGCTCTTTATAGCGCAATTTTTGGAACGGTTGCTCAACAGAAAGATATTTTACTCGATTATGATGTATTAATTGATGGAGAAAAAGTCGGAATGGCTCCTGTATTTACAGGGAAAAAAAGCCGTATTCAGGCTGCAACTTTGAAATCGTTACTTGTAGATTTTTTAGAATCTGATGATATTGATATTATTGATAAAAAAATTGATAAAGATGGATTCATTTCTTTTGATGATTTAACGAATATGTCATTAAAAACACGAATCAATAGACTTACTATGTGTGTGGAAGTATCTTTACCTCTTGAGAGAAAAAAAATACGTAGTTTAAGTTCATTTCCAAAGCATAGAGAAATACCAAACACTTTTCCGGCAAATATAAGTGGAATGTGCGATATTCGAGCGTCTGAGACATTTTATAAAGATTCAAAATCGTATAACACTAAATATTTAGTTCTAAATCCCGCAATAAATTTCTGGGGATTGTGTGTTGAAGGACAAACATCTTATAAAAAATCATCGAATTCAAAAGAAAAAGGAAAATTTACACGAGATTATACTACTGCGGTATATGATTTTTTAGATTATGACGTGACAGTAAAATACGGAGATATTTTTAGCCCATCATTAAGTTATCAAAGTGTACCTCATGTGTGGGGTTTTAATATAAATAAAGGAGTTGAACGAGCGAAACAAGAAGGAACAGATAAAAATATTCAAATTACGATTTTAAGAAATAGCACAGTTGAAGTTTATTCAAATGGAAATTTGATAAGAACAAAAAATAATGTAGCTCCGGGAACTTATGTTTTTGATGATATTTCGTTTCATAACGGAGAAAATGATATAAAAATAAAAATCATTGACGATACAGGAAGAGAGCAAATCATTGATGAAAGCTGCTTTTATGAAGGTTCTTATGTTCCTAAAGGAGATTTCACTTTTAATGTTACATACGGATATCCA
>JAFUZX010000119.1 GCA_017476405.1 Alphaproteobacteria bacterium
ACGACCGCATTAGTACATATGTATAAAACGGTAAATGGATATCATATAATAAAAGTAATATCAAGAGACAAATACATTAATAAATTTATAATCAAAGCATTTTTTTTCTTTTTAAAATAACCATAAGAATAATACATATAATTATCGTTATTATACCGATAAGCCCGAATCCATGAACTGTATGAGCAAAAGGCATCCATTCTGAATCAACGTTCATTCCGTACATTCCCGAAATAACCATCGGAATAGAAAGAAGAACTGTAATTGATGTCAATTGTTTCATTACATTATTTAATCGAGAATTTATAATTGCGGAAACTAACTCTCTTGTTCCGTCTATAATTTCACGATATATTTGCGCCATTTCTATAGCTTGCTGACTTTCCATCATAGCATCGTAAAGCAATTCCTTATCTTCCGGATATTGCTGAAAACGATTACTGTGAGATATCCTGTTTAATACACTGATATTTCCTCGAAGTGAATTAATTATATAAACTAAAGCTGATTCTAATCCATGAAGTCCGATTAATTCAAAATCGTCTGTAATATTCTCTATACGTTCCTCAAATGCCATACGTCTTTTTTCAATAGATATCAAAGCCTGCTGATAAAGAATAGATGTATTAAGCATAATTTGATACACAAACTTGATTCTTTTCTTTGTAGAAAAACCTCGAATATTATTATTGTGAAATTCAGTTAAAATTTCCGTATCTTCCGAACAAACCGTTACAATATTATTCTGTGTTAAAATAATTCCGAGAGGAATTGTTTTGTAATGTTCCTTGTTATGATAAAACCTTTTTACAGGAATATCCGCAATAATTAAAACATAATCATCTCTGATTTCTATACGTGTCTTTTCTTCTGGATCTATCGCTGCATTTATATCATCAATTTCCAGATTTAACTCATTTGCGATTATTTGTATTTCTTCTTTTGTTGGTGCTGACAATTTTATCCATGTATTCTCGCTTATTTTTGCGACTTCACATATATCATGATCATTATTTGTACAAAATAATTTTATCATTGAAAAAACCATCAAATAATAAAAAACTTCATCACTGTAACCGCAAACTATTAATAGTATATATCATAAGTTTTCAATTTTCGTAAATTTTTGTTTTTATTTTTTTTATTCAGATAAAAAATCAAACTTTGCTACAAACTGTTATACGTATTTTTATCTGTGAATATAAAAGAATTAATGTTATTATGTTTTTTATGCAAAATATATTTCTTTTATTTACTTTTTTCTTATTCAAATTAAATATATTGAGTTAAAATACTATTTTTAAAATTATTAGATAAGTATAAAATTATAAAAATAACAATTTTAAACCACAACAAGCAAAATATATTTCTTTTATTTTTTATCTTTTGTTAAAAAATGCGCAATTTTTTTATTGAATATATATAACATTGTATGTTATTTGTCATTTTTAAAATAATTTTAACTTTGTTTAATGTTTTTTTTGAAAGTTTTTTCTTCTGTTAACCAAAAATTAACTATTGCCAAATACCCTTATTGGGGCTATATAGATATGAAAAATATATTCAGGTAGGTAAATATGAAAAAATTACAAAAACTTTTTTTTACTATTTATTCATTCTTTTTTATCTTTTTTAATGTTTTTTCTTCAGAGCATTATAATACCCTTATCGTTATGGACAAACGTGCAGAGCCGACTTCTATTTTTTTAGGATATAATCCATCTTATATCGCTCCACTAAAAATCAACGAATTTGACAGAATAAATATAGAAGAAATAGAAAAAATAGTTTGCGAGTCTTTTTTCAATAAAAGCATTTGTGAGTATTTAACAAATTACAAACCGCCTCTTACAAAAAACTTGTCTGAAATGAACGAACAAATGAAACAAATAATAAATAACGACAAGAATCAAAAGAAAATATTTTCTGAGGCAATGGAGCAAACATTTAAAAAAGCAAATCCAAACATTCCACATGTCGCAATATGCAGAATTACGATTATATCGAAAAACAATATCGGATATGTATACCCTATTCCCTATCTTTTCCTTTCTGGGAGCGAAGATTCTTCCGAAAAAAGACTTATGCAAGCATCAATAAAGATTGTAATACCTTTTATCAAAACACTAACTAGCTACAAAATAGAAGTCAGCAGTCAACAATATTACGCTCATTCTGAACGAGTAATAGCTATGTGCTTAAAAGATCCAAATGAACCTTTTTCATTACAAAATATAGTGCAATTTCATAATAGCAAATACCCTGCTGATCCAGCTAACAGTGCAGTTATACAATTAAAAAACGCAAAACCCTCATGTAAAGGTTGCAAAAAATGTTGGACACTAGGAGATAATATTGTAGAAACTGAAGAAGGAAAAAATCTATTCTGCAGTCCGAAAAAAATAGAAGGAGAAACTTTTTCTCCGCAAACATCTTTACAAATCAATCATTCTTACAGGGTATCAAATATTACAGATTCTAACATAGAGGGATATCCGACAGTAGAATTAAAAAATCGTTGCGGATTATCTCCAAAATATCCAACAACACCGAAAAGACAGCAATCGATTACAACAATGCTAGATTCACCTGTTAATCCAAATAATTTTATTAATACATCACCAACATTTCAGTTTCATACTCCGATTCGCAGTTCACACGAAGAAAACTTGCCGAATATAAATGATGAAAATTTTAATTTTTCACCACAGTTTGGAATGTTTACATCATCGTCAACACTTCATCAGGTTTCTGAACAAATAACTACTTATCCAAATATAGCGACCTTGGCCTCTTAGATAACTTTTTGATAAGATTTACATAAAATTGACCGATGGCTTTCGAAATATAAAAAGCTCCTGAAAAAGGAGCTTTCTAAATATATCATCATCTTATATTATTCTATTTTTTCGAGTTATTACCACTTTTAAGCTTTTCCATTCTGCTTATATCTTCTTCTCTGCTATGTTGTGATACGCCTGTATTTACTCCCTCAAATGGATTTTTATTGTTCCCCTGTTTTTTAGACAGAAGAGAAGCTTTATCATCATCTTCATTTGTATCATCATCTTCTGTTTTTGTTTTGCCTATTTCATCAGATGGAGACATAGGTGGAGTTAAAGTTACGTCGTCATTAAATATAGCTGTATTATCCGCAACTGTTTCATTGGACTTAGGAGTACTATTTATATCCGATTCATCAGACGGGATTATGCTGTCGTCTTCTGGATTTGACGGTATTACGGTATCTTCGCTTTCAGAAAGTAGAAAATTCGTCGGATTATTATTGTTCAAACCATCTGAATTTAATGAAGGTGTAGTACTTTCTGAGTTTATTTCAGTAAATGTGGAGCTGTTTATTTTTTGTGCTATTCCAATTTCCGTCGCTTTTGTTTCCACCTCCTCATCTTTTTTTTCATCCTCTCTATTTTTTGCGTCCTCTGCCTTATCTGCCTGTTGGTTTGCTTCCTCTAGCTGGGCTTTCATCATATTTTCAGCATCTTGTCTCACTCTCAATTCAGCTTCTTCTACTGCCATCAGGCCTATTTCTCTCTTCTCAACTTCTCTCTGCGCTTTTTCTTTCC
>JAFUZX010000120.1 GCA_017476405.1 Alphaproteobacteria bacterium
GCTTTTGTACGAGACAAGAGTTCTAATATCTCGACTTCTCAAGTTGCTAGAATGCCATTAGTAGAACAATCTAGTAATTTTAAAAATCAGTTACTAGGCTATAACTTTTTATTTAAGTTGTACTTATGTGAGGTGTGTCATACAGATAGTTTCAAGTATGAATGTAGTGACTATATAAAAAACAGTAATTCAATTCTATTAAAAATATACCTAAGAGCAACTCGAATAGGTCAATGGACTGAAAAAAAAGAAGACTTCGAACCATATTTACAGTGTTTTTTTGAGGACAACTTTTATGATATAGGTATTTTTTATGACAAAATTACAAATTTTCTACAAGAAAAATGTCCTAAGATTTTAGTTTCTGAAAATGACTTTGAATTGATAAATTCGAAATTGCTCGATTGGATGAAAGATCCGAATGTTCTTAAACAAATGTTAATACCTATAACCATTGAAAATGATGGTGAAGAAATATTGTAAAATTAAAAATATAAATACTCACAAAATAGAGGGAAGTAATAAGATTTCCCTCTTTTCTTTTTTAATATTCTAATAACTATCTATATGATATTATTTTCTTGAAGCTTTAAGGAGAAATTGTTATGAATAAAAATATACTTTTAATTTTAGCTTTGTTGTTAATCAGTATTTATGATTTTGCACAAGCAAGCGAAAGATTAATTCAAAAAATGTCGGATCCTTGGCACAAATCTGATGAAACCGAGACAGTTGCCGATAGGATACAAAATGTCATGGCGTATCGTGATTTTGCGGCGAAACAATCAGATGACGCAACGACTCATCCGAAGCTTAATTTAGTCATGCCGGCTCCGAATGGTTCAAACGACGCTCTTAGAAAATTAGTTCGCTATAGAAAACAGCTATGGAAAGACGCTGCTGATCTTTTTCAAGAATCACTTTCCTATTATGAAGCTGAAGATTTTAAAAATGCTGATGAATATCTTGCCTATGGTCTTTTAAGTGGAGAAATGGCTATTCAAAGAGCTTTAGTTTATTACTGCGAAACAGAACTAAATTCTCAGGAAGCTCATGAAGATTCATCAAAAATGATATTGAATGAAATATTAGATGCGATATCTGATACGCCCGGAAGTCCTGCGGAATATCCGGCCATTCGGGAGAGATTAGGTTCTATAAAAGTAGTTCCAGCAGGTAGATATTAACTAAATTCATAAGCTAATCAAGCAAACGAAATAATTTGTAAAATGTTTTAAGAAGATCATATCAGTAGTATTATGGGCGATCCAATGGAGTATGTTCTAAAATCTGTAAAAAGAAGTTAATTGATATTTGTTGTAGTTAATAATTAGAGAAATAATTTTACTTAAGTAATTTTTTACCTAGGTAATTTTTACGGATATTTATATCATCATGTTTTTTCTAACCTAAGCTTGTAAATAATTTTGGGAGGAAATCATGAAGACGATTATTTTCATCATATTTTGCGCTATTATGGCTTTTTCAAATAGTATGGCTATGGAAAACACTATTGAAATAGCTCAATATGAAAAAAAAAGAAAAAGCCTTGCACGTGAGCTTGAAGAATATGCTAGAATAGTTAGTAAAAATGAATTATCTGAAACAGAGAGAGAGGAAGCTTTAAAAATCATGGATAACTTGCTTTTTAACCTAAATATGTTGGATCCAGATTTTAGAAAAAAATGGTTTGATACTTTTTGTTATTATGATAATGATTCTCATATTTTATTTAGAAAATCCACTCTACGTATTATAAAAGAGTTAGAATAAGTGCCAATTAACTATTTAGGAAACATTACTTTTAAGAGGGTGTTTCCTTGTTTTTTAATTCCTGATATTCATCTTTCTAAGATTTAGTTGTATTATTTAAATAAATTTTAAGAATTTATATTTACAATCGTCGATTGTTTAAAGGAAATGCTTTATGATGATCAAAAAAAGTTTGTTATTTATGTTGTTAGGTATGATAATTTGCTCTTCTAGACTGACTTATAGTTTGGAAGTTATAAGAAATTTCTCTCCTGTAAAAAGATGTATGATTCCTGTACATTTGAATGATCCTACGACAATAAATACTTTGCACACTAGGATTTCAGAAGTTAATAAATATGCTGAATTTGCTGTTAACCAATTAGCTGCAGACACATGCATTAATGTACTTAAAACGGTAGAACCTTCTATTCTTATTAATACAAGAAGAATAGAGTGGAAATTAGCAAGTGAGTATTTTCAAGAAGCCTTACAAAATTATGATGTAGATAATTATGTTAAAGGGGACGAAAATTTACGGTTAGGTTTATGCCAAGGTTTTGTGGCAGTAGAAGACGCTGCAGATTATTTATTTGAGAAAAATGGAAGAATTCATCCTATGCAAGAAATAATGGATGAACTAATGAATGCTATAAAAGATTATGAAGGAAGTCCTGTACATTATCCAAATGCTCAAATTAGATTTTGTAATTTTATTGCGCAATATTATTGAAATCCAGTAATTTTTTATTTGCTCAACAAATAATTTTTATGAATATATAGATGCTAATCTAGATTTGCGATTAATAATGAAAAATAAATAGATTTTACTTAAGTAATTTTTTATCTAGGTAATTTTTACGGATGTTTATATTTTCATATTTTTTCTAACCTAAGATTGTAAAAATAATTTAGGGAGGAAATCATGAAGAAGATTATTTTCATCATATTTTGTATATTAAATGTTTGTTCAAAATGTTTCACATGGACAGATATGCCTTATATATGTGAATGTAGTGAACGAGGTATAAAACAAAATCCATATATTTGTGCTCTTAAACTTATAGAAGGAATACACCATCATCTAGAGATCAAAAATTGTGACTATCGTCCTTATTTAATAAATAACCTTATAGGAAGGCTAGAAAAAATTCGTCAGAATTATATAGATAGGGTAATTGAAACAACAGATGAAGACAATCAATATGATTAAACAATGTTTATTGAATTTCAAAAGACGATTATAAAATTACTTAGACCAACATTTTTTAGTTTTTCTCCAATTACAGAAGATATGGCTGAGAAATTAATATTACAAACGCCTTTGGAATTATTTGCTACCAAAAGCAGCAGAGTTGTCAGAATCAGAAAATGACAATATTGTTAACTTACTCATTAAAGGGGATTTAGTTTTGTACTAATTCCCCAATCTGATTTATCAAGATTACATTATAGTATTAAGACATTATTAGTAATATGGTATATATAATGAGTTAATTATCTAAAGAGGATTAATAATGAGTATCAAATTATTATATAAATTAGTTGTAGTTGCTATGATTTCTTGTTATTGCGATTATACTATGGCACAAGAAAGTTTAACTAAGTATATGGATACTTGGAAAGAAGCTGGAATTGAAGAACAAATAAGTAAAATTGAACAATTTCGAGATTTTGCACAACAGCAGACGTCTACTGAAACTATCCGCTCTACTTTAGTTTTACAATATGCAGAATGTTTAGATGATTTATATAGCGCAATAAAAGAGAGTTGGGAAGTTGTCGCACAAAAATTTACTGAAGCTCTAGTTTGTTATGAAATCGACAATCGTACAGAAGGTGTAAAATTTTTACAACAAGGAATAAATAGAGGCAGTTTTAGCCTTAGCATGACAGCAACATATAAAAGACTTTATAAAGCCAAAATTGAAAACTCTGTTCAAGATGAATTGGATATATTAAGCCAGATAATAACAGATTTAGAAGGTATTCCAGGTAGTCCTATACAATATCCACGTCCAAGAGTTAGATATCATAATGTCGTTTTTTAAGAACTAAAATTTATTTTAACAGTGTATTGATTTATTGCTCTGCGTTGCTAAAAGTTGTATTCTGGATATGAATACAATTGCAGGTTGATATGGGTGCATGTTTTTGTAATTTAATGTCTCAGGGATTAGATATTATTGGTGGGCAAAAATTTTCTCCCAGAGAAATAGATATAATTTCTTGTATAATAGGAGGGAGGTCGTCTAAATTTATCGCTAATTTGTTAACTCTTTCTCCAAAGACTGTAGAAACCCATATTAGAAACATAAAGATAAAATTAAGCTGTTTTTCTAAAGGGCAGATAGTAGATTTTATTGAAAAATCAGATAAATATCGATTAACAATTCGGCGTTATAGAGATCTTATTTTAGAAACAGAATTTGAAAAATTCTTGCGTGGTTTATTTAATGAAATTAGCCGAAAAAATATAGAATTAAGAGTCAGTTGTTTACTAAAAAACGATGAAAAACATGAAATAAGTTGTTGTAGATTGGTTAAACATCTTTCTATGTGCGGTATAAAAGCGTTTTTGGAGTATAATAGCCTTGATAATCTTCAGTTTTACAACAATAATCATGTAATTATATGTTCTGCGCAAACTGCTTTACAAATTTATGATAAGTATCAAAATCAAACGAAAGATACTATATTTTTTACTGATGAAGCTGTAGAAACAATTAATAAAAATATAAGCTGTACTTCTTCCTGGAGCAATTACAACTATTATATTGCGGTAAAAAAACTTATCTCTAATTTTGTTAATATAAAAGGTGAAACAGAAGAAGAAATTCACTTTCAAGCTTCTGATTATATTGTTTCTAATGACATATCATCATCCTTTAAAAATAAATCAAAACTTGTTGAATATTTTTGGAACAAAAACGGAGCATTAATTTTTTCTATTTCTCTTTTTATGACAGGAAGTTCATTATTTTATTTTTCAGATAATATTGGATTAAAAAAAGAAGGAAGAATTATTCTATATAAGCAGTTTATTGATGATGATATTTTGTTACCTCGAAAAGAAGTTATTAACAAGATAGATGAAGCATTCTCCAAACAAAATGGAATAAAATTTGCTATTCTGATAGGAGAAGGAGGTTCAGGAAAAACAGTTATATCTCGACATTATTTACAGTTGAAAGACTTTAGTGTTAAAGCTGAAATAAAAGCAGAAACTTTAAGCAGTACAATAGATTCATTAAAAAATTTGGCGATAATGCTAGCTGACACTGAAGAATTGCAGGAAAAGTTATCGTATATAGGCGCAATACGAGATCAAGAACCTGGAATTAAGCAAATGATATCATTTGTATTTTCTCTTTTAAAAAAGAAAGGAAATTGGTGTTTATTTTTTGATAATGTTGATGATTTTAATGTGATTTGCGATTTTATTCCTCTAAATGATTATAATAATGAAGGAAAAATTATTATTACGACAAGAAATGGAAATTTTAAAAATATAGGTGCTTTTGCAAAAGCTTCGATCATTGAAGTGCCGTTATTAACGATTGATGAAAGAGAAGATTTGTTTTCTAAGATCGTTTATGAGGGCAAAAATAAAGATAAAGAATCAGTGAGCCTTGGAAAGTTCTTGCAAAATATTCCGTCAATGCCATTAGATGTTTGTGCGGCAGCTTATTATATAAAAAATACAAATGTATCATTTGATGAATATTTAAAGATCACTCAAAATCCGAATATAAATTCGGAAAAATTGTATTCTGCATATCTAAATGAAGGAATTAATTATAATAAAGGGCGATATACTATTCTCTCATCTATTTTTGAAAAGATTATAAAAGCGAATACTGATTTTAAGGAATTGCTTTTAGTCATATTTTTAATAGATTCTCACAATATTCCTATACGTTACTTAGAGCAATATAAAAAGCCGGAAATTGTACGAGAATTTATCCATGAGCTAAGAAGATTTTCTTTAATTATGGAAGGAGGAGAATTTTTCTCTATTCATAGAACTACTCAAGAAATGGGATTAAGATATCTTATTGATACTCTGAGTAATTCCGAAAAAGAAGAATTTATTAATAATATTATAAAAAATATTACTCCGTACCATAAGTTAATTTCAGCATGGCGTGTTGGCGATACGACTAATTTCTCAAATTATTATCCCAGTATTGTTCAACATCTGGAATCAGTATTAGAAAAAATTGAGATTTGTAAAATATCCAACGAACAACTTGAAAAATATAAGATTCAGATAATGTTAACAATGCTTTGTGATTATAGGATTATTTTATCAACTTCAAAAATGAAAGAACTTATAGATGAAACTATAAGACTGAATAAGAAACATAAAATTATAAGAGGTTATGATTTAGCATTTTTATTATTAAAGGCTGTTTATCTATATACCAATCTTGAAGAAATAGAGCAGGTTAAGGAGTACATGGATAAATGTTTAAAAGTTTGTTCAACTATTAGAAATAGTGAAAATATAAAAGCCGCTTGCTTATGTTATTTAGCCAGATATTATTCCAGGAATTTTGAAATAGAAAAGGCTCTCAATTTATTGGAAAACAGTGCCTCATTAATTGATAATTCTTCATCAAATTCTGATGCTACTTTAGCTTTAGTGGCAAACCAATATTATCGTTGCATTAGTAATTATTTTATAAATAAACTCCAGACTTACAGAGCGATAGATTTTCTGCACGCTACTTTGAAAAAATTAAAATTCTCAGACCTTTTTTATATGATACCTAAAATAGATAAAAATAACATATTAAAAAATAAAAGAATTAATTATATTGATTTGATTGAATTAAAAATGAATTTAGTTCGTGGTTATAATCGTGTTGGAGAATTTGAAGAAGCATATAAATATATAAAGGAAGTTGAATTTTTATATGAATTACTTGAACATGATAGAAGCAAATTACCAGATCAAAAAGCTAAGTTGGAATTAGAAAAAGGGAAAATTTTTCTTAGATTAAATAAAGTCAAAAAAGGATGTAAAATATTCTCTAAATTACTTTCAATATCGAGTGTTTATCCATTTAGACTTTGCTTTTTTGCTCTGGTATATAGATCAGAATGTTATATAAGATTAGGAAGATTTGAAGATGCTTACAAAGATTGTGAAGCTGCAAGAAAAATAAATCTTGGAGGTAATCGAGGAGGAAATTTCGGACAATTAACAATGGGCATATGTTTATATAATATGGCAATATCAAAATACAAAATGAATGATATATCATTAGCTAAGAAACATTTCTATGAGTTTTTTATGCAAATGCATAAGTTTTGTGAAAGTTTTTTCGATAAGGAAACTGTTTCAAGGCTCGAGCAACAAGGAGTTTTTATGTCAGATAATAATGTAATGCAAATATCTGATTGTTTCAAAAATAGTATGATTATATTTGAAAAAATATATGGTTCAGAACACTCTTTCATCAAAGATTATATTTCTAAAAATTTAATGAACTGATATTAAATACTTTATTATTAACTCTTGTATCAGCCAAATAATAATTATACTATCTTTAGTTAAGACAACCTAAGAGTTGCAAAATGAAATATGAAGAATTGGCTATAATAAGAGGGATAAAATTTGCTCCTAAAGAGATTGATATAATTTCGTGTATCTTAGGAGGGAAATCTCAGCAATCTATAGCAGCCTTGTTAAGGCTTTCTCCCAGAACGGTAGGAACGTATCTGAATAATATAAAGTTCAAGATAAATTGCCATTCTAAAGAGCAAATAATTAATTTTATTGAACAATCCGATAAATATGATTCAGTGTTGCAACATTATGAAGACCTGGTAAATAGTAGAAAAGATAATAATGGGCTATTAGCTAATTTAGGTAAATGTATTTATAGAAATATGTATTTTAATAAGTTTCTGAAATATTTATCAATGATTGGAATCCGAGTAAAAATACTATTACGTGATTTAAAAATATTAATTAGTCTTTGTTTTCTCATTATACTTTCTCTAATAATCTACAATTATAAAAGTAATAAGACACAAGAAATTAGTTTATATACGCAATTTGTAGGAGAAGATATTCTCTTACAACGGGAAGAGTTAATAAAAAAAATCGATAAATCTTTCAATAATCAGAGAGGTATAAAGTATGTTGTATTAATAGGAGAAGGAGGAAGAGGCAAAACTGTTTTAGCACGTCACTATTTGCAAGTAACTGATTGTAAGATCAAAGCTGAAATAAATGCTGAATCTATTGAAAATATTTTAAATTCTTTTAATGAGCTATCTCTTGCTCTTACTGACACTAAAGAATTACAAAAAGATCTATCATATATAAAAACAATAAGAGATAAGAATCTGCAAATTAAACAAGCTGTACATTTTGTATTCTCTCAATTAGATAAAAAAGGTAGCTGGTGTCTATTGTTCGACAATGTTGATGATTTTAATACGATTCGTGATTTTATTCCTCCGAAAGATTCTATCTACAATGAAGGAAAAATTATTATTATTACAAGAAACGGGAACTTTAAAAATATGGGAATATTCTCTAAAAATGCGATTATTTATGTTCCGCTTCTAACTGAATCCGAGGGAGAAGAATTATTCAGTAATATAATCTGTACAGATAAGAAAACAGAGCCTGGCAATATATTGAAAGATTTTTGGAGGCATATTCCGTTAATGCCATTGGATATTTGTGCTGCAGCCTATTATATGAAAAACACTAATATTTCTTATAAAGATTATTTAAATGTAATAAATAAACCGAACGTTGATTTCGAGAAATTGCAGTTAACTTTTCTTAAAGAAGGAATTAATTATGATAATAGCAGATATGCTATACTTGCTTCAATTTTTGAAAAAATTATAAAAGTCGACACAAGTTTTAAAAAGTTATTGCTTCTTATATGCTTGTTGGATTCTCAAAATATTCCTATAAGTTATTTGGAAAGAAGTACAGATCACGTAACAGCTCAAAAATTTCTTTACGAATTAAGACGATTTTCATTAATTACGGAAAAAGGTTCAACTTTCTCACTCCATCGAAGTACTCAAGATATCGGGTTAAGATATATCTTTTCAATTTTAAGTAGAGAAGAAAAAAATCAATTTTTAGAAAATGTTTTACGAATCATGACACCATATGAACGCATTATGCCTTCAATATATGGTATGCAACTAAATACAATGGATTATAACGAAGTGAGCGGGTTTTTACCACACGTAAAAGCGTGTCTTAATAAGGTTAAACAAGTAAGAGATCTAGAAAATAAAAAAAAGTATATAATAAAATTATCATTATCTATTTTCCACTTATATGCCCGAAAAGAGCAAGGAAGTAGCGAATTTTCATTCTATGAACAATTTATAAATGCGAATAAACATTATATTAGTAATTATGATTTGGCTGTTTCATTGTTAGTATCAGTATATATCTCTTTTGTCTCAGATATATTTTCTATTGAAATTATAAAACCAAAATTAGAAGAAGTATTAATATTATGTGATCATTTGGATGATTGTACTAATTTACGAGGCTTAGCTTATGTATTTTTGGGAAGACTTTATTTTGAAAACGGGAATTCAGAGAAAGGAATGTATTATTTAGAAAAGCTTAAACAATTACAGATTACAAATAAAATTATAGTGGGCTTAATATGTAATCAATATGCTCAAGCTTATTTATCTAATTATGTTCTTAAGCCTGACCTTAAAGAGGGTATATCATATGTACTAGAGATATTAAGATTTTTAGCAGCAGATAAGTTTTTTTATAGAAGTTCATCAAATAACACAGGAAAAGATATACATTTTGCGCAGGCACTGAGATGGCGTCTTGCAAGGATGTATAATGTATTAGAATTGTATGATACAGCATTAGAAAATGAAAAAGAAGCGGAATTTCTTTACTCAAATTTAAAATATCCTATAAAGAGAATAGCATTACTACGATTATCACAATCATATACTTATCTTAGACTGAATAAATTGAAAGAAGCTCAAAAAATGCTTAATGACGCATTAAAAATTAAGCAAAAAATTCTAGATTATTATGAAATTTATTTGGCTTTCACGATGTCTGCTGAAATAAATATACGTTTAAAAAATTTCGATGAAGCTAAAAAAAATAGCAAAGAAGCGTTGAAATTTTTAGAACATACGGAAAGTAATCTAAAAAAATTAACGAAAGTTGTATGCTATTATAATTTGGCAATAATTGAACATGCAAAACATAATAACAATGCTTCTGTAGAGTATTTTAAAAGATTCTTCGAGTTAGTAGATGAGTTTTGTAAAACATTCTTAGATAAAAACGTATATCTTGATTTAGATAATCGTAAAGTTTTTAAATGCTCAGACGATATTCAAAATTGTCTACAAAATAGCTATAGGATATTTGTAGCTATTTGTGGAGCGGATCACTCATTTATAAGAAATTATGTTGCTAAAAATCATTAAAGTATTTTGTAAATTATCGTCATTTTCCGGAAGCGTCCCTGATAATCTAGCTATTGCTTTATCTCTCAAAAATCGTCCCAATTCGTCTGTTTTTACGAATTGATCCAACTCACTAAGTAATGGCTGGCGTATACAGCAATTCAGCATAAGATCTCGTTGATACTCTCGTACCCAATCATCTAATGACTCTATTGGTATTGAAAACATTGCGTTATAGCCTTTTTATTTCTTCTATTGAAAGACCAGAGTATTTAGCAGTCAATTCAATATTCATCCCATCGGCAAGCATCTTTTTGGCGATTTCAACAGCTTTTTCATTTGCGCCTTTTTCGATACCGATCTTTTCGCCTTTAGCAAGTCCTTCTTTATACTTCACTGTCTGGCCTGCTCGTATACGATTCATTTCTCTGATTCGGGCTTTATATTCTGCTCGGATCTCCGGATCTGAACTCATATAAGTCAATCTGTCCATTGCTTCAAGATGTTAATTTTTTTACTTAATTGGTATATAGGCCACTGATTTTACTGATTTGCTCGATTGACAATCCTGCTTCTAACATATTTTTGATCATTTTTACTTTTTCCTTTTCGGCTTTTGCTCGTTCTTCAGCTTTACCCTTTTCGATGCCGATTTTCTCGCCTTTAGCAAGGCCTTCAGCTTTTCCAGATTTATGAGCTTTTTCTACCGCAACATTTTTTTCGCTGATATATCCGAATTCTGTTTGCTGTCTCAAATAATAAATTTCTCGAGCTTCTTCATCCTCGCTGACTTCTTTTAAAGTATCTAACGCCTGACGTACCTCGTTCACATTCTGAATTTCATTGTTTAATGGATCTTTCAAAAATGCCATCCACACATCGAGCATATTTTTTCGATCAATGTGTTTCGGATGAAACTTCTGCAATTCAACAAAAAAAATACGAAGCTTATCAGTCAAGATCTGAAAATCATCTCTTTCGGTCGGCGGGAAAGCCAGACACGCCTCGTTTACAGCATCTTCACGTTCAGTAACATTTTCTCTCATAATCCAAATTCCGATAACTTTCGGATATTTGTAAGTCTGTTTTTTTCCTGCTTTCTTTTCTTCTTCCGTCAGTTTTCTGGAATTCAGAGTCAGCATTTCCGCCAGATGCTGAACCGCTCGCTCCATTATTTCGCCAGTGTTGCGAACTTGTATTTCTATACTGACGAATTTTTGAAAGCCTATCTCTGCTTTAATATCTAAATGAATAGTGCAATTGCCTTTTAAAATTTTTGATATCTCACTGTTTCTGATCTCAATATCTGTAACTGTCGGATTACCTTTAAGAATTGAGTTAATCAAAGAAATAAAGAGCTCTTTGTTTTTTTCTATACCGAAAACTCTCTTAAAAATCTAGTCTGATTGTATGTCTAAAAGAGTCGTTTCACTCATATAAATGCTCCCTTATAATTCATGTGCTCATTATAACATAATATCGAGGAAAAATATAAATTATCTTACGGTTTTGATGTTGTGTAAAGAAAAAAATCGTAGAACTTGAAATAACTCGAGACGAATATTACAAAGTCGCATTTTTAATTTCATAAAAACACTTTATTCAAAAAAAATCTCACATAACGCATTGTATTTTAATGCTTTTTATTAAAATTTTTAAGATTTTTCGTGACTTTTTCATTAAATATGCTATTCTGATTATAGAATTAATCACAGATATTCTTAATTTTCA
>JAFUZX010000121.1 GCA_017476405.1 Alphaproteobacteria bacterium
AACAATTGATATTTCTATCGATACAAGCCTGTACAACCCGCCTCGGATAATCTCCTGTTCCATAAATTATGCCTACACGGTCCAATCCTGTTATTTTTGTTGCGAACGTGGATGACAAAACGATCTCTCACTTTTTTGAAGCATAAACTCTATAATTTCTCGAACTTTCAACGAATCTGAAAATGTATTTTCCACTTTTTTTAAGTTATTAAAAATAAGATCATCTTCTGAAAAAATCATTTCATAAGCTTTTTGAAGAGCCTGAACATCCTTTCGGCTAACATCAGCTCTTTTCAATCCCATTATATTTAATCCGCATAAAAATGCTCTTTCGCCTTTTACATTACCATAAGGAATAACATCACGTTCAACCCCGGACATTCCTCCGACAATGGCCCCCTTCCCTATACGAGTCCATTGATGCACTGCAGCTAATCCACCTATAATAACATTATCATCAACTCGTACATGGCCACCCAAAGTCGCATTATTTCCCATGACTATATTATTTCCCAAAATACAATCATGAGCTATATGCACTCCAATCATAAAAAGATTATTATCACCGACTCGTGTTTCCATACAACCGCCTTCTGTTCCCGGATGCATAGTTACATACTCACGAATAGAATTATTTTTTCCAATAATAAGTGTAGAAAGTTCGCCATGAAATTTTAAATCTTGCGGATTAAATCCTATAGCGGCAAACGGAAAAATTTTTGTTCCCTCTCCTATTATTGTTCGTCCATCAATACATACATGAGACATAATTTCGACATCATCCTTTAATTCAACATCGTCACCAATTATTGAATAAGGACCTATTGAAACATTTTTTCCGATTTTCGCTTTTTCAGAAACTACAGCCGTTTGATGTATCATCGATATCACCTTTTATTTCGACTGATTATTATCTTCTTCTGGAATTACTATCATTGCGGTAAATGTAGCTTCAGCTACCAAAGCCCCATTTACAAGCGCTCGTCCTTTAAAACGCCAAACATTTCCATGACTTCTATCTTTCTGAACATGCAAGTGTAAGGTATCTCCTGGTTCTACTAATTTTCTGAAACGAACACCATCCATAGCCATAAAATAAACTAGTCCCCCACTTTTCTCCAGTGCCATAGTTTTAGAAACGACAACTCCGGCAGTTTGTCCCATAGCTTCGACAATAAAAACTCCCGGCATTATAGGTCGTTTCGGGAAATGTCCCTGAAAAAACAGCTCATTAGCCGTAACGTTTTTTATACCGATAGCACTTTCCCCAAGTACAAGATCCTCAACACGATCAATCATCAACATAGGATAACGATGTGGCAGGCATTCTTTTATTTCATTAATATCTAGTTTGATAGTATTTTGTTTTTCTGTTTCCATATTATTTGTCCTACTAAATTACTTTTTCTTCTTTGTAACCGCTGATTTTAAAAATGCGGCTTGACGTCTCCAAATATCAGCGTCAACAGCAGGAATTCCGCCAACAATTTGTCCGGGTTTAACGCTTGAAGCAATTCCGCACTTTGCGGCAGCGATTGCGCCATCTCCAATTTCAATATGCCCAGATACTCCTACTTGACCAGCCAGTACGACTCCGTTTCCAATCTTAGTACTTCCGGCAATCCCCACCTGAGAAACAATTATTGTCATATTTCCAATTGTCACGTTATGGGCAATCTGCACCAAATTATCTATTATTGTATCATTTCCGATTGTTGTATCTTCAATACTTCCACGATCTATTGTTGTATTTGAGCCAATACGTACCCGATTCCCTACGACTACTCGCCCTAATTGCGGAATATACATCATAGATTCTCCTGTCGGAATAATTCCAAACCCCGACTCTCCTAACCGAGCTCCTGAATTAATAATAACATGATCACCGATAATACTATGGGATATTGTTACATTATTATGTATATAACCATATGCGCCAATCTTACATCCACGCTCTATAACCGTATGATTTCCAATGAAACAATTTGTACCTATTTCTACATTTTCACCTATAACAGAATAATCTCCGATATAACATCCTTTACCGATTTTAGCTGTCTCATGAATTACAGCGGTTGTTGCGATATAAGACGAATATTTCTGTTTCGGATATAAAATTTCAAGAGCTTTTGCGTATCCCAACGTCGCGTTAGAAAAAATTAAGGCTACAACGCCGACAGGAACATTAGAAACATCTTTTTCCGTAACAATTACGGCTCCCGATGAAGTATTACGCAAATCTTCAAGATATTTTTTATTTCCAAAAAAAGAAAGATCATTTTTTGTCGCACTTTTCAATGTAGCTACGCCACTAATTTCGACATCAGTGTTACCATTGATTCCGAAACCACATATCTTCGCTAATTCAGAAGCTTTTATTTTTTTTATCTTATCGAAAAAACGAGTATCAAGCATTTTTATTTCCTATGACTTTCAAACTAATATGCTCACATTTCTTATTTACTCTATCTATTACCTCCACAGTTATATCTTTGCAAGAAACACCTGAAAATATGACAGCATCAGCAATTAACACAATATCTATACCTTTTTCACTCGCTATTTCTTTTATAGCTTCCTTTACTATTTCTTCTAATTTTGCGATAGCGATTTTATATGCCTCAGATATTTGAAAACGTCGTTCCTTCACCATATCATATAAAATAAGTTGTAATTCCTCGATTTTTCTGGGATCAGATCCTGATAACTTACTGGATTCCATAGATTTTATTTTTTCCTCTAAATCAGAAAATTCTTTTTTAGATTCTTTATTTTTATCATCCGCTTGTGAATCTATCCCCTTTCCTGCTTTTGATTCAGCAGCGACTCGTCTCAGATCAACTATTGCGATTTGTTGTAACTTCTCTTTTCCATAAAGCGTATTAGAAATAAAAGAAGTAATAATAAATGAAAAAATTAAAAAATAACGCATCTTTATAATATATTCTTTACATAAAACCAGATAAAGTAAATGTTTGTTTCTCATCAAATGATTTCTTTTTTATAGGGAAACCAAAAATAAAACTCATAGGCATACCCAGCGGTGATTTTACCCATTCAATTGCTACTCCTACTGAAGCTCTCATAGCTTTTGAATCTCTTATATTATTTTTCTTATACTTTTTTACCCCCCAAGCACTTCCCAAATCCAAGAAAGCGACACCATTTATTCCGATTTCTTTCGTTGAAAGAGGTGTTTTTGCGAAGAAACTAACAGACCAATATTTATTACCACCGATACTGTTATCATTTGCGTCTTTTGGACCGACTCCACCCGCATCAAAACCTCTCATAATCTCACCTCCACCTAAAGCAAATCTATGAGCACTCCTGGTTCCTTTTATTTCATGTATATGCCCTATATTTGCGTCAATAATAAAAGTAATTTTTTCTGTAATTGGATGATAAAATTTCGCCTCAAATTCATTTTTGAAATATTTTACATTTCCAATTACTCCGGCATAAGAGTTTGTCATGGATAATTCATATCCTTCTCGTGGATTAAACTCACTATCAGTTTTATCGTATATTAATACAGATGAAATCTCACCAGATGTATATTTTCCATATTCATCACGCATAAGAACTGTCTCACGCTCCGTATCAGGAACTTTATCGAAACTTCTATTATCTTTTTTACTCCACCAACGTCTTTGATTTCGAGCTAAAGTATATCTTAAAATATGATATAAATTATCTGAAATAGCATATCTGATATATGGCGTAATAAATATTGATCTTGTTATACTTTGATCTATTTTTTTACGATCATAAGAATTAGCTCCAATAGTCAATCCCGCTCCAAAATTTTGGTCCATAAATCTCGGATCATATATATTGATATTTGCGCCATAATATCTTTGCATCCATAAAGCTTCAATTGAAAGGCTTCGTCCCGTACCCATGAGATTATTTTCACTGAAACCGATCATACCACCAAAACCATCAGCATCATTCAAATTAAAACCGAATTTAAACTGAGCTGTACTATCCTTTTCTTTTACGTTTACTTGCAATGTTTTTTTATCATCAGAAGTACCATCTATCTCATTTAATTCAACATCATCAAAATATCCGATTTCTTTAAGTCTATCTACCGCACTTTGAATTTTATAAACATTTAACGCATCTCCTTCATGAATAGAAAATTCTCGCCGAATAACATTATCCAATGTTCTTGTATTACCAATAATCTCTATTCTATCAAGAAATGCTTTAGGACGTTCAACAATCACATATCTTATTTTCGCTGTTTTATTTTTCTTATCAAAATCGGTTTTGACAATAACATCAATAAAAGGGTGATCTTGCAACGAAACTTCTTTTCTTATCGTATTTTTATCTTTTGTAATTTTCGACTCATTATATATGTCATCTTTTTGAAGTTGAATAAATTCTTCAAAATCTGTAGCATTTATATTTCTAACTTCAGATTCCAAAGAAACATCCGATATCGAATACTTATCTCCTTCTTCCATCATAAAAGTACAATAATATGAAGTTTTCTCAGAATCTATTTCAGCAGAAGTCGATGTTATCATAAAAAACGGATACCCATTATTTTTATAAAAAGAAGTTATCGCATCGACATCAACATTAACTTTATCTTCTCTATAGACATGACTATCATAATCCCAAAATCTCCAAATTTTTTCTTCTTTGATAGACATAACATCTTTCAAATCATCATCACTGAAGTTTTTATTTCCGATAAATATGATTTTTTTTACTGTAGTTTTCGATCCTTCGTCTATCTCAAAAACAACATCTACTTTATTTCCGGATCTTTTTATGATTTTCGGGACAATAACAGATGAACAATAACCAAGTGCGCGATACATTGATTGAAAATCCGCAACAACGTCTTTAACAATATATGTACTGAATAAATGACCGCTCGCCAAACGATTTCCGACAATATTTTTCAACACATCATCACTCGCCGCACTGTTACCTTCAAAGGCAACCTGATCAATCATTTGCTTTTCAACACACGTTATAATAAGTGTATTGTTTATTTTTTTTACTTTCACATCAGAAAAGAAACCTTTCTCATAAATTGATTTTATCGTTGCGTCTATGTCCCGATCATTATAGGCTTGATTAGGTTTTATAGTAACGCAATCTTCAATAACCTCTTTTTCTACTCGATCTAATCCTTCAAAAATAATTTTATTTACGACATCCGCATTTACTGATGAAAAAAATATAAAAGAACAACAACCTACTACTAATTTTTTCATAACTCAATTAACCTAATAACTAACCTAATAATTTTGAAACAAATTTTTCAACAACTTCAATTCTTAAGATATCGTTTATCGTAGTAAGAACCATAAGAAAAATCAAGAAAATAGCACATATCATCATAATGTATTCTTCAATTTTTTTCATTAAATTTTCTACGAGTAATTTGTTCTATAAAACATATCAATATACGTCCACCATCAAGCACAGGAAGCGGAAATAAATTGATAAATCCGAGATTCAATGACAAAGTCACCGTAAACATAATCAACATTGCGATATTACCAGTTTTTGTTAAATCACCGGCAACTGATGCCATATATACGACCCCACCGAAGTCATCCAAAGATCGCTGTCCCGCAAATAGTTTTTTGAAAACAAAGCACATTTCTTTTGTTGCTGATATACAATCAGAAAAGGCCCGTTTAAACGCCTCTGTAACAGATAACCTTTCAAAAACAGCGGTTTTAGATTTGATTCCGAATAATTTACTTTTCTTCTCTCCGCCTAATAGCTTCTTTTTTACAGAAATTTCAGGTATTACATCCAATGAAATTATATTTTTACCACGTTCTATGAGAAAATTGGCTTTATCCTGTTCGCTCATAGATAAATTAACCAAAATATCTCTATATTTTTCAACTTTCTGACCATTTACAGATAAAATTCTATCACCAGCTAGCATTCCCGCTTTTTCAGCAG
>JAFUZX010000122.1 GCA_017476405.1 Alphaproteobacteria bacterium
CATCATTTATTCAAAAAAGACGTTGACTACATAGTTAAAAACGGAAAAGTTATCATAATTGACGAATTTACCGGTCGTATGATGGAAGGACGACGCTATTCAGACGGTTTACATCAAGCTTTAGAAGCGAAAGAAGGTGTAAAAGTTGAAATGGAAAACCAAACGCTTGCTTCCATCACTTTCCAAAATTTCTTCAGAATGTATAAAAAGCTATCAGGAATGACCGGAACCGCCGAAACAGAAGCACAAGAATTATCAGAAATATATAAAGTCGATACGGTCGTTGTTCCTACAAACGTTCCTGTCGCAAGACAAGATCTAGATGATGAAATATATCGCACAGCAAAAGAAAAATATACAGCTATTATAAAGTTGATAAAAGAATGTTTAGCGAGAAAACAACCAGTACTTGTCGGAACTGTTAGTATTGAAAAATCAGAATTACTATCTTCTTTATTAAAAAAAGAAGGAATTTCACATAACGTTTTGAATGCAAGATATCACGATATAGAAGCTGAAATCATAGCTGATGCAGGAAAACCTGGAGCAATAACAATCGCAACAAATATGGCAGGTAGAGGCACTGATATAAAGCTGGGTGGAAATTTGGAAATGCGCCTTGCAAGAGAGCTTGCTGATATCGAAGATGAAGATACCCGTAAAACAATAGAAGAAAAAGCAAAACGAGAAATTGAACGAGATTGTGAAATTGTAAAAAAAGCAGGTGGATTATATGTTGTAGGAACAGAACGCCACGAAAGCCGCCGTATAGATAATCAATTACGTGGACGTTCCGGTCGTCAAGGAGACCCTGGCACATCAAAATTTTTCTTATCAACCGAAGATGACCTTATGAGAATTTTCGGTGGAGATAGCTTAAATTCCATGTTGCAAAAATTAGGAATTGAAGAAGGTGAAGCTATTACACATCCTTGGGTCAGCAAAGCGGTAGAAAAAGCGCAAAAGCGTGTTGAAGGACGCAATTATGATATCCGCAAACAATTGCTTAAGTATGATGATGTAATGAATGAGCAAAGAAAAGTAATTTATGCTCAAAGACATGATCTAATGTCTGAAACCACTGATTTTAGCGGCGATATTAACGATATGCGAGCAGAAATTGTAAATAAAATTATATATGAAAATGTTTCTGAAAACACTCCGAGCAATCTTTGGGACTATCAGTTAATAAACGACAAACTAAACTCATACTTTGGCCCAAATGTTATTTTAACAACAGATGAAAATATGTCTCGTGATAACGCTGTTGAAATTATCACAGAACAAGTCATGGATATAACAAAAAAGAAAGAAGAACGATACGGATCCGATATGATGCGATATATGGAACGTACTGTTCTGTTGCGATTAATAGATCAATATTGGAAAGAACATTTACTTAATTTAGATCGTCTACGTCAAGGTATATATCTTAGAGCATATGGTCAACGTGATCCATTAAACGAATATAAACAAGAAGCTTTCTCGCTATTTGAAATGATGTCAGATACCATTAGAGGCGAAACAGTAAAAGCTCTATCCTTATTTGAGTTATCGAATATAAATAACGAAGATGAAACAATATCAGATGATAATTTTTCTGAAATAAGTGAAACAAAAGTACAAGAATTAAATACAACGCCCCAAAACAAAGAGAATAATACAGAAAAAATAAAAAATAACGACGATAGAATATTCAGAACATCTCGTAATGCGCCATGTCCTTGTGGTAGTGGAAAAAGATATAAAGATTGTCATGGTAAAGTAAGATAAAACAAACGTTGTGAACTCTATTTAATTATTTGGAAATAAATTCAACTGAGACATAGCTTCAGATAGAACTATTGTCGTAGCGATTGCCATATTAAGAGAACGGCGATTAGGCAGCATAGGTATTTTTACACAGTACGGAATTTTTGAAAAATCATTCGCAAGAAAACCATAATGTTCAGAACCTACAATAATTATATCATCATTTTTATATATGAACTCGTTATGATGAGTGTGCTCATTATTTGCTTCCAAAGCTATCAAACGCCTATTTTGATATTTTTCACAAAAAAGCTCAAACGAATCATGAATTTCATAATTCGATGTTGATATATAATCCATCCCGGCTCGTTTCAGTTTTTTATCATTAAAAAGGAAACCGAAAGGACGAATTAAATCAATTTTTACCCCAAGACATGATGATAACCGCATCAAAGTTCCTGCATTTTGCGGAATTTGCGGATGATATAACGCTATATTGAGCATAAAAACCGATCCTTTTTCTCATTTTAGAACGATTGTACCATAAAATTCGAAAAAAGAATTCGATTGTTTTTATCCTTAAATAATATCTTTTTGCACCACCATTTTTTGATTTTTATTACGGCCTTTTCTTTTTTCTAAATTTACTTCAGCTTTAAGAGCTGCGAGAAAATTATTTCCATACATTATTTTTATAATATACTGTTGCATAGTACTTCCATATACCTCAAACATTGCTCCGTAAAAGTCAAAATTAAATGAAGGAAGAACCCAAGGAGATTCAGGAATTAAATACTTATATCCCATATTCAATGGATTTAGTCCTAATGCCGAATGATCACATCTTATCGGTAACCCAAGTTCCACTGATAAAGCAAAATCACTAAGTGAATTTATAAAAAGAACGTTGCGATTTTCATTTTTTACTAAAGCTAATCCTATTATTTGAAGAATTTCATCAGATGTAAGAAAAGCTAATTTAGCTCTTCCTTCTTCCGATTCTCCGACTTTTATAAGACTATTTTTCAAGCTATCGATTGTAATCATATCAGAGTTATCACAAATAGAACGATATTTTTTAATAAACTTCGAAACAAAAGCTGCTTTTATTTTTTCATCAGGAATTTGCTTAAGTTTAGTTATCGTTTGATCTATGGAAGAAAAATCACTTAAAGTATTTTTAAAGCTTTTTGAAATAAATTCCATAGTTAAATCGGTTTTATCAAAATAACTTTGCCTATCTAATAACAGTGCTGAAGAAGAATGCCCTATCTCATGATGAAACACCTGAATATTATCAAACTTGCTAGCAAAAACGCCATTTTGTATATTTTTTACCGTATATGAACAATCAAAAAAAGACAGCATATATACATGATCTCTAATACAATTTAAACCGATCTTGTGCAAAAATCCACTGTAATAAGGAAAAAATGTTTCAATAAAAGTAAAACCATTTCCCGTTACTGTCATATCAGGAATTGGTCTTCTAAATTTGGATTCAATTTCCGCAATATTCGCAATCAAGCAGTCACGGAATATTTTACTTTTTGGACCATAATTCCTTATTATATCAAAAACATACCTCTTGAATAAATAGGAAGTATAACGGTACGAATTCATATGTCTCATTATAAATTTAATATTATTGTTTAAATTATTATTATTCAGCTGATTAATTGCCTCTTCTTTTATATTATTTTTGCTATCGTCAATAAGATGATTAGTTATCGAAAGAGCATCTAAAAATCGCACTTCATTTATTTCTATACCTGTTTGTTTTTTTATTGTTAAAATAAGGTTAGCGGTCGCTGCGCTTTCGTTTTCATTTTTACAAGCTCTGGATGAATCAAACATTTCTTTAAAAAAGAAAGATTGTAATAGTTGTAATAGGGGTGCTGTATCCTTATCTTTAATTAACTTCCCAAAAAAAGACTCAATTTTGCCTATCAATGCACTAATACGAAAATTATAATCAGTATTCCATTTTTCGATTAATTCTAGCTCTTCCGAAGATAACGTATTTTTTTCTGATTTCATTTCATATTGCTTTACAAGATCCTTCTTTTTGTACAAATCGATATATTCCAAAACCTCTTCTTTTGTCATGCTATTATTATTTACCGATGATGATAAATTTTCCATTCCATTCAGATGATTGACAGCAGATATGCAAAAAGTCGCAGTAAATATAAGTATTTTTTTCATAAAAAGACTCCATATGTTTCGCAAAAAAAATATTTTTTATATCAAAAAAAATTACAGCACTACACAAATAGACAAAGTATAAAATATATATATCATAAATAATTAATAATCACAATAGGAAAAATATCATTTAGAAATATATATTATCCATCAATTATTTCATAAAGGAGCCATACCGGACTGTTTGATGATTTTTTATGACAAAATACCCATGTATCCGTTCTTTTTTCAACAAAATCGGAATCACCTTCCAAAACGATACCATCTCTTGACTTCAGAACATTGCTTTGTTCCGTAACAAATTTTACCGTAATAAAAGCATCTTCATTATTAATCGAAGATTCAACAATTTCCGCACTCAAAAAACGCACCAAAATTCCTTCCAGTTTTTCTCCACGAGATTGTCTATCATCAATTGCCAAACAAAACGCACTATAAAGTTTCGGAGCTAACAAACCTTTCAAAGTATCTTTATCTCCATTTGCATAGGCTTCAAAAACAATTTCGAAAGCTTTTTTGGATTTTTCAAGAAAACCATTAGGTATAAAACCCAAATCCGCATGAACAGACGATGTATCGTCCTTTCGGACTTCTTCTATAGTACTTTCATCATCTGAGAACAATCTCTTATCATTAAAATCCGTTTTAAAACCTATATGCGTTCCTAAAATATCATTCAACCTGATTAGTAAAAAAACAGTAACGCAAAAGAAAAAAAAGAAAGCAAACATGTCCAATAAACCTAAAAATTAAGAAAAAATCTTCGGTAACGTTACACCTCTTTGGCACATATATTTTCCGCTGCGATCCTTGTATGAAATATCGCAGATTTCATCAACTTTAAAAAATAAAAATTGACAAGCCCCCTCATTTGCGTAAATCTTGGCAGGAAGCTGTGTTGTATTTGAAAATTCAAGCGTTACATGCCCTTCCCATTCAGGTTCAAGCGGAGTTACATTCACAATTATTCCGCAACGAGCGTATGTAGATTTCCCGACACATAAAACAAACACATCTCTCGGTATTTTAAAATATTCCACGGTACGAGCCAATGCGAAACTATTTGGCGGAATAATGCAACAATCGGTTTTTCGATCAACGAAACTTTTAGAAGAGAAATTTTTCGGATCAATAATTGCGTTATCTACATTTGTAAATATTTTAAATTCATCGGAGACACGAGCATCATAGCCGTATGATGAAACTCCGTAAGAAATAATTGATTTTTGTGATAATTTATCGACAAACGGATTTATCATATCCTGCTTTTCCGCAAGTTCACGAATTAATCTATCACACAACAACATAATTTTTCTCCTTTTTATCTATTAGTCTTAAATATCTGATCCGCCAACGGTTATCTTATCTACAAGAGCACTGGCCTGCCCTACTCCAACCGGTACCCACTGTCCATCTTTTCCACACGTACCAACTCCATTATCGAGAGAAAAATCAGAACCTACCATGGAAATTTTCTTTAAAATACTAGGGCCATCACCTATCAACATTGCGCCTTTTACAGGAACTGTAACTTTGCCGTTTTCAATAAGATAAGCTTCAGACGCTGAAAACACAAACTTCCCGGACGCAGTATCGACCTGGCCGTCAGAAAATGTTTTTGCGTATATTCCATTTTTCGCTTTTGCAAGCATTTCATCAACAGAAACATTTCCCGCTAACATAAAAGTATTAGTCATCCTAGGCATAGGCATACATTCATAACTTTCACGACGTCCATTACCTGTAACATTACTCTTCATCAAATTTGCGTTCATACGATCCTGCATAAAACCGACTAATTTGCCTTTTTCAATTAGAACATTTCTCTGTGTATGATTTCCTTCATCATCGATATTGATCGATCCTCGACGTCCCGGAATAGTGCCATCATCTATTACCGTTACACTTTCTGAACCAATTTGTTCACCTAATAATTTATGAAAAGCAGAAGTTTTTTTACGAATTGCGTCACCTTCTAACCCATGTCCGACCGCTTCATGCAGTAAAATCCCTGTCCAAGCGTTTCCTAACACCACAGGCATTTCTCCGACAGGAGATTTAATTGCGTTGAGTTTTACACTCGCTTGTCTGAACGCCTCGTCAACATACGCTATTTTCGTATTCTGATTTATCATAGTTTCATAACCGAATCGCCCTCCTCCAGAACACATTCCACTTTCCAGAACACCGTTCTTTTCGATAATTACAGATACACTTAAACGAACTAGAGGACGTATATCACTAATTTTGCTTCCAGATTCAGTTAAAATACTAACAACCTGCCAATTGCTTGCTAAAACAGCGATAACTTGGCGAATATCCGATGATTTCGATCGAGCATACGTATCAATTTCCTTTAAAAAGTCAATCTTTTGTGTAATTGAAGCAGTATCAATGAATTTCGTATTCTCATACAGATTATTTTTTTTATCACAAGAATATATATTTTGGATTTTTGTAGATGAATTAATGTTATCTTTCTTAAAATTCACTGCATTTACAGCTTTTTTCATAGAAGAAATATCAATTTCCGAAGAATATGAATACTTACTTGAGGCATCTTTAAAAGTACGTAAACCAAATCCCTGACTAAAATTAATATCAGGTGCTTGAATTACTCCATCTTCAATTTTCAGTACCTCACCTTCCTTATATTCTACAAATAATTCACCATATACATTATCGCAAAACGCATCAAGAGCGACTCTTTCAATTGATGATAAATCACAAATATTCTGCAAAAAATCGGAATTTTGTTTCAATTTTGATCTCATTAATCTATATAAATATTAAATTTAGCCGTTCTGCTGTTTTCCTTTTACACTCGCAATCGCATTATCCAAATCCATTTGCGAACAAAATCCCAACAAAACAGGATCTTTTGGCTGTAATTCATGTATTCTAGCATGAGTTTTATCACGAATGGACTGAACAGTTGTTTTTGTAGTCGAAATTAACGAACAAATAATCGAATCTGACATATCAGGATAGTACTTCAGAATCCATGCAATCGCATTTGGACGATCTCGGCGTTTTAAAAGAGGCGTATACTTTCTCTTGCTTTTTTGTTTTGCAAGGACCATATCCGGTACCGCCATTTGTAGCTTTGCTTTTTGATCTTTTGTGCAACGCTCTATTTCTTCACGGGTAAGTTGCCCCGTAGAAATAGGATCAACCCCAATCATCCCCGTCGCCACTTGCTCATCCGCAATCGCTCGAACTTCCAAAGGATGCAATCCACAAAAATCAGCTATTTGCTCAAATGTAAGAGCTGTATTTTCAATTAACCAAACCGCTGTGCCGTGAGGCATAATAGGAGTAACCATTTTTATATCCACAAATTCTATCTTAGACTCACAAGTATTTTACACATTTTATCATGCGTTGCATAGAAAAAACAACGACGAATACACGCTCATATAAAAATATAACAAATTATTAAAATAAGTTGCAGCAACACAAACATCCGTATATTATAAAGTGAATTAATTCAAAAATATTGGTGCTTTATTATGAAAATTCGAAAAGTTGTTTTTCCCGTCGGAGGACTTGGAACAAGATTTCATCCGATTACCAGAGCTATTCCAAAAGAAATGCTGGGGATCATCGATAAACCATTAATTCATTATGCCTTCGAAGAAGCCATTGCGGGTGGAATTGAACAATTTATTTTCGTTACTCGGCAAGGGAAAAATTCCATAGAAGATTATTTTGATAATATTCTTGCGGATTACGAGAACAAAGAAGGTAAAACAAAATACTGTTTTTGTTATGTACGCCAAAATGAGCCAAAAGGCTTAGGACATGCTGTTTTATGCGCAAAAGATATCATAAATAATGAACCTTTCGCTGTTATGTGCGCAGATGATTTCATATATCATAAGAAATCATGCATTGGAGAAATGATAAAGCAATATAACGGAACAAATATGGTCGCTGTAATGACTGTTCCACATAAAGACGTTAGTAAATATGGAATATTAGACATAAAAAATGAAGATGGAAACATAGTTAACGCTAAGTCGGTTGATGAAAAGCCATCTGTTGAGTCAGCAAAATCTAATTTAGCAATTGTAGGACGTTATGTCCTCTCTGCTGATATTTTTAAAATATTAGAAAATCTTGAACCTGGAGTAAAAGGAGAAATACAGCTTACAGATGCTCTTTTAAAAATGATTCCATCGGTAGGACTTGCTGGATTTAAATTTGAAGGAATTCGATTCGACTGCGGATCAAAATCCGGACTTTTAGCAGCGATCTTACATGTGGCAGCGGAAGATAAAGAATTATCACCGATAATTGAGCATTTTTATAAAACAAAGCTATAAATCTAAAAAAGCATTAGAAATTATAAGGAGTTATAAAATATGAAAATAACAGTTGTTGGAACAGGATATGTTGGTCTTGTATCAGGAGTTTGTTTTTCTGAATTCGGTTTTAATGTTACATGTGTAGATAATAATGAACAAAAAATCAAAAATCTTCAAAATAAACAACTTCCTATATATGAAGAAGGTCTGGAAAAACTATTAATAAAAAATATGCAAGCCGGAAGATTATCTTTTACTTCAGATCTTGCGGAAAGCGTTAAAGAAGCTGATATTGTATTTATTGCTGTCGGAACTCCGGCAAAAAACGATGGCAGCGCAGATTTAAGCTACGTTTATGCAGCTGTTGATCAACTGGCATCAACAATAAACCGAGATGCCGTTCTTGTAATTAAGTCTACCGTTCCGGTTGGAACTACACGTGCCGTAAAAAATCACCTACATGAAAAAGGAGTAGATATTTCAGTTGCGTTCAATCCTGAATTTTTAAGAGAAGGAGCCGCAGTAGATGACTTTATGTCTCCTGACAGAGTCATTCTCGGCGTTGAAAATAAAAAAGCAAAAGATATGTTACGAGCGGTTTATCGTCCTTTGTACGCATTTAATACACCTATCGTTTTCACGGGCCTCGAAACTGCTGAATTATCAAAATATGCTTCAAATGCGTTTCTTGCGGTAAAAATTGGTTTTATAAACGAAATTGCGGATCTTTGTGAAGTTTGCGGAGCTGACGTAAAAGAAGTCGCTATTGCCATGGGATTAGATAAACGCATTGGAGATAAATTTTTGCAAGCCGGACCTGGATATGGCGGATCATGCTTTCCGAAAGATACCTTAGCATTGAGTTTCTTTGCGAAAAAATTCGGAGCAAATATGACTATCGTCGATAAAACTGTAGAATCAAACAATTTCAGGCGGAAAAAAATGATAAAAAAAATATTCGACGCATGTGATAACAACATAAAAGGCAAGAAAATATCAATATTCGGTGTAACTTTCAAAGCAAACACGGATGATATGAGAGAAAGCCCGAGTATTGAGATAGTCAATGCGTTAATCAACGCTGGCGCTGATATATCAATATATGACCCTTCATTTTCAGAGCAAGCAAAGACAATCTTCAAATCAGCTAACTGGAGTAATGATGTATATGACAATTGTAACAATGCAGACGCAATTGTTATAATAACTGATTGGCCTGAATTCAGAGCTGTCAACCTTTCAGAAATTCGTAAACGAGTAAAATATCCTTTAATTATTGACTTACGCAATCTTTATAAAGTTTCTGAAGTTGAAGCTCATGGATTTAAATATTGCTCAGTAGGACGAGCTTATAAAAAATAATTTGAATAAAAATATATACATATATATATTCATTAAAGAATATTTTTAATTATTTTTGTAAAAATAAATGAAATATTAACGATATTGTTTTAATATTAAAAATATTTCATGGAAAGGAAAATTTAAAAATGATAAATAAAAGCAACGCAGTAATCCTTTGTGTAGGATTAATAGGATTAGGCTGCTGCATCGGAATAGGCCTAATAAAACTTGGAAATCAAGTTAATTCAATGAATAATAAAATGATTGAAGTAAA
>JAFUZX010000123.1 GCA_017476405.1 Alphaproteobacteria bacterium
AAAATTCCTTTTTCAAATAAATTCGCAACTAATTTATTGGCATCTTCGGATGACGGAAGATCGAATGCTGTCATATCTCCAAGACTTCTGCGTTTTTTTACGCCTTCAATTACATTATTTTTATGAAACAGCTCGATCTCTTTTATATGCGCAATAGTTCCGGAACGTGTTAAAATCTCGAAAGATTTGCAAGCAGCTGCGCATGCAATTGGATTTCCTGTGTACGAATGTCCGTGAATAAAAGCTTTGCTGAAATCATCATCAAGAAATGCTTCATAAATTTTTTCGGTCGCAATTGTTATCGACAGAGGCATAAATCCTCCCGTCAACGCTTTGGAAATACACACTAAATCTGGTTTTTCATCGCAGTAATCCATAGCGAAGAAATGACCTGTACGATAAAATCCTGTCAGAACTTCATCGAAAATCACCAATATACCGAATTTGCGAACAATTTTTATGAGGCGATCCAAAAATTCAGGTCGATAAACGATCATTCCACACGCACCTTGTAGCAGCGGTTCTACAATCAGTGCACAGATTTGCTCGCCGATTTCTTCGAGCTGCTTTTCTAAATTCTTCAGAATTTTCTCTTCCTTTTCCTCGATATTTTCAACACCTTCATAATATTCGGGAACTTTTACGGAAATTGTATCGAAAAAAAATTCTGAAAAATTAAAATGATACATTGAATTTTTTCCGGAAACGCTCATAGCGCCAAAGGTATCTCCATGGTATGCCCCTTCCAAATGCAGATAAATTTTTCGTTTTGGCTGCCGGGTGTTCTTGAAAAATTGATATGCGATTTTCAGCGCGACTTCGACTGATGTAGATCCGTTATCAGAAAAAAAGAATTTATTCAGACCGTTCGGTAAAACAGTTTTCAATTTTTCAACCAGATCTTCTGCAGGCTGATGACAAAATGCGGTGAAAATGACTTGTTCCAAAGTTTCAGCTTGCTTCGCAACTGCTTCAGCTATTTCTTTATTCGCATGACCGTGAATGTTAACCCACCAACTGGAAATCATATCAGCAAATTTTCGTCCGTCTTCGGTGTAAAGATACAATCCGTCGCCTTTGGTGACTTTGATTGCTTGCAGAACAGTTTTTTCTTGAGTAAAAGGTCTCCAAATATTCATGATAAAATCTCCGAAATTTTTGATGGAACAGATGTATTTGCAAAAAGCTGCGCTAAATTTTCAGACTCATGTAATACCGTTAAAATTTTTTCACCGGAGAAGTGTTCGATAGTTTGCTTGATGTTTTCTTCGATATTTCCGCAGACAATTATACCTACAATCGGAATTTTCTGATTTTTCAAAGCAGATATGCTCAGCAGCAAATGATTTATCATTCCCAATTTTGAGCGCGTGACTAAAAGCGCTGCGGAATTGGTACTTTTTATCGCATCTATCATCAAAAAACTATCCCCTATCGGAACGAAAAGACCGCCCGCTCCTTCGATAACGATTTTATCATTATCAGTTCGAAATTTTTCGGTATCAATAGCGATATTTTCGATTTTAGCTGCATCATATGCCGATAAAGGAGCTTTCAATTTATAAATTTCCGGAATTATTTCGGTATTCGGCGCAAAATTTTTTACGCTGGATGCGTCTGAATCACTTCCTGTTTGGATTAGTTTCCAATACTTCGTTTTAATTTTCGAACAAATCCATGCTGAAACTGTAGTCTTTCCCGCATCTGTGTCCGTTCCTGTCACAAAAACATTCATATGTAAACTCCCGGCGCAAGTATAACTCGATTTGAGTTTTATTGAAACTTTATTAACTTTTTTTTATAATCCAGTCGATTGGATATGGAGTTTTAAATTCATGACGTTTGAAGAAGCCTTTGAACTTTTTTCATCTCCGTTTTTTAAATTGTTACGTATGGCGCATGAAATTCATATAAAAAATTTTGATGAGCAAACAGTGCAAATCAGCGATATTCTAAGTGTTAGAACCGTGGGATGTTCTGAAGATTGTGCCTATTGCGCTCAATCAGCGAAGAACGGGACGAAAGCTCCGAAGCAACCTATGCTTGATCTTGAAACAGTCGTAAATGCAGCGAAAAAGGCAAAAAAGTGCGGTGCAAGTCGCTTCTGCATGAGTACTTCCGGTCGATGTTTATCTCAACAGATTGAGTTCGAAAAAATCTGTGAAATGGTGAAGGCAGTTCATAATTTAGGAATGGAAACTTGTGTTACCATCGGATTTTTAACAAAAGAACAGGCGAAAAAGTTAAAAGAATCCGGGCTTGATTATTACAATCACAATGTTGATACGTCTCCTGAATTTTATCCGCACATTGTTTCGACACGCACAATTGATGATCGTATAAAAACTATAGAAATCGTTCAGACTGCAGGAATAAAGGTTTGTTTCGGAGGAATTGTAGGTATGGGAGAAACGAACAAAGATCGTGTAAAAATGCTCGTGTTGCTTGCGAATTTAAAGATTCCTCCACGTTGCGTACCGATAAACAAATTAGTAAAGATTCCC
>JAFUZX010000124.1 GCA_017476405.1 Alphaproteobacteria bacterium
TAATTCTTTCAGTCAGAGCATTTAGCTCAGCGGTAGAGCATTACGTTCACATCGTAGGGGTCACAAGTTCGAACCTTGCAATGCCCACCAGGCAGCGTGACGCTGCACCCAATTGATTGATTTTTAAGAAAAATTTGAGATAGTGCGTTTTTGATTCCTCTTAATAAATTGAATCCATCATTAATTTTAAACACCTTTAATATACATTTAAATCAATCTCCGGTTTCCGTTTTTCTCAGAAAAATCTCTCCAAAAGCCAAAAATTCTCCAAATAAAGGTGTTAGGAGAACATCGCAATTTCCGCTCAAATTGGAGACTTTTCTCAATTTTTCTTAAAATTATCTCTAAAAAGTTCGTCGAGTTTTTCACCTACAGGATGTCCCTTACTTCATAACTTTTAGCGCATTGAAATATATGGACATTTTATTAAAGGAAAAATCAAAATTTTCAGCAGAGATCACAAAAGACGACTCGTTTTTATTGATATACCAGAGTCTGAATACTAGAGGTTAGAATTCCACTTCCATCCGAGGAGCGATAAGCCGATAGAACGGAAAAGTCTATCAAACAAAAAAATCTTCAAATACGAGGTGTTTGGAAACTAAAAGCGGATTAGTACCATCCGCTGACCAAATGAATCCTTTTACTCAAAAATGAGTATAAATAATAAAAAATATCTGAGGAGAGGATAAAGTTTTAAATACCTTCTGCAAGCTTCCGAAATTATGGCTTTTCATAGAATGATCGTCTTTATTTTTATATTGAAAAAAATTAGCAAATTTAACGGATTTTTAACATATTTACGTTAAGATATGAGCATAACAACGATAATAGGGGTAATATGGATTTTCTAAGAAAAATATTACTAGTTGCGATTATTTTTGACTTTGTGGGAAATGCCATATCAAGCTTTGCCATTAGTGACACCTGCAACAGGAGTAAACACATTAAATCTAAACAAGACAACAAATACATACAACAGCATTTCTGTGGTACTTCAGCCCAAAATGAACCTGCAGGTTATAATGCAGCAAAACCCAATTTCAAATACATGTTTTTTACTATATCCAATATCGGAGTTTAAATGCTAATGAACAATATTCTAAAGAAAATAAATATACTATTTACAGTTGCCTTTATTGTATTCAGCCAAGAATCTTACGGTCGTTTAACTGTGACTGAGTCGGTGCGATTAGTAGAAGATGCTGTTACAGCCAAATATATAACCCCTGCAACAGGAGAAAAATTAAAAGCATACTTTTCAAATCCCGATAAAAGGAAAGAATTAGGGGCAGTATTGTTTCAAGCTTTATCTCCTAAAAACCCTGATGACATAATTCTTGAGACAGAAAAAGTTTTAGAAATACCTCATCATCCAAAGAATCATGTAAAAAGGCTAAGATCTATTGCAAATTTACTTTTACCTTGTTGGACTGGAGGAATGACCTGTTATAGAGTGACAAAACAAGCACACAGCTTAAGCTTCTTATTATATACTGAAAATAAAGAAGCCTTGACTGCACAAATCTTATTACATGGTTGGCAAAAGGATACATTCGGATCAATAGGTACTGAAACTACAAGAATGTTAAATGAAAGTATAGATGTATCACAGGATTGTGAACTCGAAAAATCGCTCAGATTGATAGCTTGCAGTGAACTAATAGATAGTATGCCTATATGGAAGGATAAGAAAGTTGATGGCTCTGTTCCAGTAAAACTTGATTCCGATATTGTTCAAATATTTCCTACACCAAATACATTCAAAAAAACTCTCATCGGCGATGCTTCAAAAGCGCAATTAGTTATAGATGGTAACTGTATGTACACAACTTTGAGACATGTGTTTTTATTGCTAGTCAGCAAATGCGGCACTGATAAACCTAACATAACTATGTTACCTCCACCTTTGCAGACGTTAATTGAAGGGCATTCTGTATCACGTTTACTAAGTATAACTCAACACGATATCATAAGAACATGGGACGAGTATTGCGTATCAGTTGGAATTGAACATACTCCTACTGCTTGGGGAATTGCAAACGGATTTGCAAAATTAAGTAAGCTAAGTACTGAAATAGCGTTGACAGAAAAAATGCGAAGTGATACGAGAGAAATACCATTAATAGCTTCACATACATTAGATACGAAAGCGGTATCTACTTCAATAGCTAACTCTTTAAGTGAAATAGCAAAAAGAAAAATAAATTGCGTAGTTATTGATTGGCCTGATGGTCCTTATTGGGCAAGTGAATTGATCGTACTGCATGATCCAGAATCTGATACGTGGATAGGAATCGGATGTGGAGAATTGCAGAAATTTTTAAGAGAGCAAATGCCGACACCTCGTCCAGGCTCTTCTTATCGAGGCCTTCATTCTGAAATTATCGGAATCTGGAATAAACCATCAGGAATACTGCAGACAACATTGAGGGGCATAACAATCGACGTTGAAAAAATCAGACCTTACTTCTCAATTCCTTAACCATGAACTGAGCACCGCACTAGGTTTTTACGGCGTCATAACTCCTCTATATCATCACGTACATCATTTGATAGTTGATATGGTCCATAAAAACCAGAGTTATATTTACGCCAAAACACATCAACAGAAGTAGCTAGCCCTACAACTTTATGATATCTGATATCATCTAATAAGCCCGATCTTTTAATACAATCCACATAATTTGCCACTTCACTAATATGCCACTGTTTTAAGAAGCAATTATGCGCAAACGAAACCTGAGTAGCACTCGCAGAAAAGCAGAGTAAATCAACTAAATGTCGCATAGCTTTCATATCGACGACAGCCGCCGATGCAAGTTCCGCTATTTGCTTCTCCATAACTTGAGAATCAGTTTTTAAATCAGAAAAAGTCATTTGAACACCATGCTCCTTTCGTATTTCAGCTGCACACATCATACCATTTACATCGTAAAGTGAACTTAAAATGACTACAAAGAAGATTATAAATTTACGAAAGCCATTACAGTAGCCCATCATCATTCTCCATCAAATTCCAGTTAAACAAATGTCAATACAACTTTTCATGCGAAGAATAGTGTACTCTGCTTTTTATGTTTTTACAAATGTTTTTTAATATTGACAATATATCATGAATTAAAACTATTTCTCTTTAAAAATGGGCAATGCCCACCTAATAAGTGAGCAAATAACAAATAATCTCTGTACTGAGATCCTCGCATGATTCCCTGTCAAAGAATAATCTCGGATCTTCCGTTAATTCACTGAAATCGACGTAGGAGAATACATCTTTTTCTCCATTTTTTATTCTGGCTTTCAGTAGGTGGCCAAGTCTGAGGCATCATCAAAAGACTTACAGTTCTTGAAAATCGCTCCGATTAGCAATGAGATAATTTCGTGTAAGCAATCCTCTTCCTCATCCGGAATTAACAATGAAGGCACTACTTCTGTAGTTAACTCCTTCATCGGTAAAGAGTTTAAGTAGTCCGCGATAAATTGTCCTGATTTGTATGACATCGTCGATTCCTCCCGCCTTCTCTCTTACAAAATTTCGATTTTAAATGCAGGAATTTGTTTTGCATCGATGCGAAGATTATCGCGATTAACCATTGCTGTGCTGTTTAGGTGACATCCGTGAGCTTCCAGAGCCATGATTGCTCGAATCATTCCTGTAGAATTACTCGAAATCGTAAACTCCTTAACGCCATTTTCACGACAGCATTTGATAATATCTTCGGCGTCTTCCTCGTCAACCATATCGTAAAAATTGATAAGGTCGTTGCCGGCCTCTGTGCTGCTCTTGTAAGCCCAGTAAACATCGCGATTAATTCCAAGCTCTTGCATCGTTTTGCCAGAAGCTTCTGCGGTTTCAAACTTCTCTATAAAGAGCTTATTGTTTTCATTTAACTTATTGATATTGTTCATTTTTTCCTCTATCCTTACCTTGTCTTGTAATATAACGCCTTTTTCTTCTTTATCAAGTTAATTCTTTGATTTTATTGGGTTTTTACCGTGCCCAGTAAATTTTGCCTTCCAGATGTATTTCCAGATTTTCTTCAAAGTAGATTTTGGCTGTACGTTTGCTCCAATGTCTGTCGGCCTCAATACCATGTTCAACATCAACATATTTAAACCAACCGTGTTCGCCCGTAGAAAACAGCGTCGCTGTGCCAACCAAAGGCTCATCATCTGTCATTAAGACATAATCTCTGAAACAAACTTTCTTCCACTCTATGCCATCATCATCGACAAATATATCATCGTTGTTTTTTGCGTTTAACTTATTGATATTATTCATTTTTTCCTCTGTCCTTATCTCGTCTTGTAATATAACGCCTTTTTCTTCTTTATCAAGTTAATTCTTTGATTTTATTAGGTTTTTATCGATTTTTTCTTTTCAGACGATCGTCTTCTCTTGCTCGCTCCAAAGAAGCGGGATTTTTACTGTCAGGATCTGCTGAGTTGAGAACTTTTTCGGCATCCAGCCATTCATGATCATTTTTTTAATTTTCGGACTGAAGCTGTTGAACTGCAGAATACCACGGAGATATCGAGGCGAGATTTTATTCAGCTCGCAGAACTCTTTTTGGTTGATTTTTGGATTTTCTAATAGCCTTTTCTGTAGGATGTATGCTTTCGTCAAAAGTTTCGAGAAAGGCGTGATCTGATAAGCATTTTCAGGTTTTGAAACGCTAGCTCGGCGACCTTTTCTCGTGTTGATTTTTAGTGGAATAAAGACTTCAGGCGCTAATAATTCCATTTTTCGCTCCTTAAACTAACTGCATAATTAAGCTTTCGAAATCCTCAAGATTGAGGTCAATTTTGATGCCGTTTTCTTGAATCACGATTTTGTTGATCAGCATGTGAATGATTTTCCTCTGCTCAGCTTGATACAAAAAATTCCAAACGTCGTTCAAATTTTTGATCGCCGTCATTAAATCGGCTTTCGAAACATCTTTGCGCCTCTCAGCCAAGCGATTCAGACTCATGACGACTTCAGGCGACTTCAAAATGCGAACAATCTCTTCGACAACTCGTTTTTCTATGATTTCAGCCGGAAAAGTATGTTGAGAAGCCTCGCAGGATTTGTATTTCAAGTGATTTAAACAAGTGTAATAGCGATACTGCAAGCCCTTTTTATTGGAGCAAGTTTGATCCATCAGGACATTGCAAGAACCGCAATGAACAAGCCCCTTCAAAAAAGACGGTGTCATCGTTTTGCGCGCCTTTTGA
>JAFUZX010000125.1 GCA_017476405.1 Alphaproteobacteria bacterium
ATATGCCGAATATCGAGAAGATAAAAGAAGTTCTGTTATTTTTCCAATGTCGTGCCGGTTTGTATCCTTTTAATTGTGAAGAGGATCCGATTCACACATTTTTCGGGAAACTCATGATGCACGATAAATTGAAGCTCGGTTTACCTGATATAATTATTTAATTTTAAAAAGTTGTTTTTTGCGGATTAGTTAAGTCGAATGAAAGTAGATTGTTTTTTATCTGATAACTTAGATCAAAAGAAACTTCATTTAGAAAAAATCCATAATCGTTTTCTTTTTTAATGAGAGATATTACGAAGGATACTTTTGGTGAATCTCCTAGATCATAATTTATTTGATTTGGTGAAAATACAGCTTTTAATGAAGTAATATCCAAATATTGCTCTTCGACAAGGGGTTTTTGTTGAAAGATCACAACGGAGATTATCGACAGCAAAAATGGACTCCGTACGGAAATAAAAAAGTCTACGTAATTTCAGGAAAAATTTTGTTATGAGGAGAGAAAACGTGATTGATTTAGATAAATTAGCAGAAGATTGGCCTTCACCGTTTGTTGCTCGGAGCGAAATGGAAAACTTCACGAAAGGATTATACAAGCCCCGCAGCATGAACACTTTCGATGGCTCAGGAAGAGGAATAAAAAGAAAATTAAAAATGCGTTCCAAAATAGCTTACTTAAAGGAGGATGTTATTGAATGGATAAGAAAAAGGATAAAGAAATGAAAGATAAGATTTTTGATCAATTGAAGGCAATATGTCCAAAGGGTTACCTTACAAGAGGTGAGATAAAGAAAATAACAGGAGGTTTTTTAACTGGTTCTACCATGTCTCAACTTGATTTTCATGGTGTTGGTATTAAGAACAGACAACAAATCGGCACAAAAATTGTTTATAATATTGATGATTTTATTGAGTAGCTAAAAAACAATACAGAACTTATCAATTTCAATTAATAAACTATGAGGACTTCTGAGTCTCATTTATCAGAAGATTTTTTATGCTTTGGGATAAATCTTAGGAATACTTTAGGGGGATCATTTCTATTTTTATAAATAGATATCAAAAATAATCTATAAAAAAAGATTCTTTAGAAAAGACTCTAGATACAAATAAAAATAATCACCTGCAAACGAAAATATTGGGAGAATATTGGGAGAAAAAATAGGATTTCAAACTTTTATACATTTTTAAGAGTTTTATTTTTCTCTTTAAATTTCAGTTGGTAGCGGGAGAGGGACTCGAACCCCCGACACGCGGATTATGATTCCGCTGCTCTAACCAACTGAGCTATCCCGCCACAAAACATAAGAAGATATACCCATAATCTCCTTAAAACTGACGGAGAAATGATACAACATAAAATTATAATTGTGAATACTGAAAAAAATTTTTGTTTATAATATAATTGTTAAACATGTTTAATAAAACATCGAAATAATTCTTAAATAATAGGAGATCAAAGCGTGCGTTTTTTTGATATTAAAGTAGTTAATCAAGCGTTAGACTTGTATTTCAAGAACTATTCACATTCAGATTTGGCCAAACAATCTGTTCTACTCGCCGTAATTACCTCCGTTTTCTTAATTGTATTAAAACTAGTCGCTTGGATTATAACTAACTCAATTTCAATGCAAGCTTCATTAAATGACTCATGCCTAGACGCACTTTCCTCATTCGTCGCATATCATGCTTTACGATATTCATCAATAAAATTTGATTTTGACCATAACTATGGCCATGAAAAAGCTGAAGGAGTTTTCGCTATTTTCCAATGTTTGCTGGTTATGTACTCAGGATACATTATATGCCATGAGGCTTATGAATTCTTCTTTACTCCGGAACCTGTAACAAATACTACCATTGGAATTATCGTAATGATAATATCATGTTTTGCTGTATATCAACTGCTTTACTTTCAAAATTATGTGGCAAAAAAAACCGAATCGCTTGTCGTTAAAGGAGATTCTCTACACTATATATCTGACTTTTTTATGAACATTTGCGTTATGATCTCTATATTTTTGTCAAAATATTTCACTTATGTAGATGTAGTATGTGGAATTACCGTCGGCGGGTATGTTTTTTATAATGCGTTTTTGATTCTTCGTGCCGCTTTACATGATTTAATGGATGAATCAATGCCTGAAGAAACACGCAATAAAATAGAGCAAACTATAATAAAGGTAAAGGACGTAAAAAATATAAAAATGCTGCGAACAAGAACCGCCGGAATGAAAAAATACGTAGAAGCGAGAATTGTTGTAAACAAAGACTTATCCATTGCACAAGCAAATAAAATAGCTTCAGAAGTAGAAATCGTTATAACAAAAATGTTCGACAATGTCGACGTAATAATAAAACCGGAATTATGATCTAAAATAAACAAACACAAAATAAAAAACGCTTCACTATAAAAATAAAGAAGTAAAGCGTTTGAACTTATATAAAAATCTATATATGAAAAAATTTACTCAATTACCGCAATCGCAACTCGATTAATTCTATTAATTTCATCAGAACTTCCCTGAACTGCTATCGGTTTGTCTTTTCCATAAGAAATCGTTCTTACTCGATCTCCCGAAATTCCTTGCTCCGTCAAATACCTGGCTGCCGCATCAGCTCTACGCTCACCGAGACCTAAATTATATTCACGAGTTCCTCGCTCATCGCAATGACCCTCAATTAATACACGACGGTCTGTATGGTTTCGCAACCACTGTGCTTGACGAGATAAAATATTTCGAGCGTCTTGTGTAAGTGTTGAAGAATCATATGGAAAGAAAACCCTATCTCCCGCATTTGCTATAAAATCAATAGCCGCATTACGCAATGCTTCATCCTCAACAACTATACCGCTATCACTAGAATTTATATCACTATCATCATCCATAACCCCACAACCTGAAAGCAACAAAAGGCCAATGGACGCAAAAAAACTACCACACTTAAACAAACTCTTCATTATATTTCTCCTTATTAAAATATATATACTTCATACTGTCCCCTTTAGTATATCACTAAAACGACTCTATCAACATATACATTTATACATAATTTTACATTATACACTTTTCTACGCAAAAAACAGAAAGTCTATGCGAAATCATTCGGATATATATCCTGCAAAGATGTCGGACAATACTTTGGCGAATCCATTTCATCATTTGAAGCCACAGAAGTATTCGTATTTTCACTTAATAAATAAGAAACCTGTTTCCCCATTGCCTTATACGTAACATCACAATCGTTAGTAGCTTCTAAACATTTTTCCAAATTGCCCTCCATATTTTCCTCAGCAGTTTTATCTTCCAGAATATCAGGAATTTCTAATTTTGTCTTCACCAATATTTCTTTTTCATTATCAGAAGAAGACAACTTACATGATTTTACCCCGAAAAAATACGCTCTTATCCTTTTTTTGAAAAACAATAAAATAAAACATACAATAAAAAGAGAAAAAAGCATAATATTATCCGTTCCTATTTACAACCAGCTGCTTTTATTATAATAACACAATATATTCCGTGTCTGTATTAAAAAAATTATCAAAAATTACATCTTCATCTGATAAGGAATTTCGACAATAACTCGAGTCTGTTCACTTGCTTGATTTTTGTAAAGTAAAGCGGTTTTCATAATTGCCGCCGTTTGATTGTGAAGTACATTTTGCCATAACTGCCCGGGAACGAAACTTGGCATAACTACAATAGCCTTGCCTTTTTCAGGATCACGAGCATCTTGCTCTGCTAAAAAATCTAAAAATGGAGTGATAACCGACCTATAAGGCGAATGCAAAATAGTCAATGGCACACTGAAATTCATCGATCTCCATGCTAATTTCAGCCGATCTACTTCTTTCTGATCCACATTAACAACGACTGCGACAACATCATCAGATAAAGACATAGCAAACCGTAAAGCTGCCAACGTTCCTTTATGAATACGAGATACAGGAACAACAACCTTCGGCATTAAATCTTGCTTTGATTTTAATAAAATACCTAATCCACCCTTTTTTAAATCAAGTTCAGTATTCGTTTCTAGATACCTTGTATTGATTTTTTTGAACATCGCAAACAATAAAGGAATTAAAATGACAACGATCCATGCACCATGAACAAATTTACTTTCCACGATAATTAATAAAGTAATAAAGGTCGTTATCGCTCCAATTGTACTTATAAGAGCTTTTATAATCCAATTTTTTTCACGTAATTTAAAAAATCGACGAACAATTCCAGCCTGAGAAAGTGTAAAAGAAATAAACACCCCTAAAGAATATAGAGGGATTAATGAATGACAATCGCCATTAAACATCCAAATAAGCAATGTCGCAACAACTGCCAACATTATAATGCCATTTGAAAACGCAAGCCTATCTCCAAGATTTGCGAATCTCGTTGGAATATACTTTTCCTGAGCTAAGATACTAGCAAGTCTAGGAAATCCGGTAAATGCCGAATTCGCAGCTAACATTAATATACATGCTGTCATAAGCTGAATCGCATAATAAAAGAAACCACTGCCGAATATTTTATGAGCAAGTTGCGAAATCGCCGTTTCATTCGGAGAAATAGTAATATGGAACTTGTGAGCTATAAAAGTTATTCCAATAAACAGAAATCCCAAGATACAAGCCATGATTAACAAAGTAACTTGAGCATTATGTGAACGAGGTTTTTTAAATACAGTAACCCCACCGGCAATCGTTTCTATTCCGGTTAATGCTGAACATCCTGAAGCAAAACTTCTCAACAATAACAAAATCATTGCCGAATCAAGAATTGTTTTCTTTGGAAGCGTGACAATAGCCGGTGGTGCTTTTACAAAAATCCCACCAACTATCAACATAAACATTAAAATAATAAAAACATAAGTCAAAGATGAAAGCAAAGATGCTGATTCTTGCGTTCCTCTTAAATTACATATAGTTAAAAATAATAAAGCGGAGATACATAACGTTACGGAATAACCGCCTAATTTAGGAAAAGCGGATATTATAGCCTGAGCACCGGCAGAAAGACTCACCGCAACAGTCAATGTATAATCAATCATAAGAGCGGCAGCTGCAATCAGGCCAAAAAATTCCCCAAGATTTTCATGAGCAACAGCAAATGCCCCACCACCATTAGGATATGCTCCGATTGTCTGCCAATATGATAATGAAACAATAAAAATTAACGCTGTAATAACACCAGCAATCGGCATTGCATAAGAAGCAGCTAAAATCGCCCCCAACGCAAATAAAATCTCTTCCGTAGCGTATGTGACAGATGATACCGCATCAGATGAAAAAACAGCCAACGCCTTTACTTTTGTAAGACGCTCTGATTCCATACTCTCTGTCTTTAAAGGATTTCCGAACAGAAAACTACTTATTCCCATCTGAATTCTGCAATACTTTCTTCAATTCATTTAATTCTTCCTGAAGATCCAGGCGTTTCTGAAGCTCTATATTGTTCGACTGAATAAGATCAAGGATACGTTTTCGCAAAGTTTTCACCTCGTTAATCAACACATCCATATAATTACGAGCAGATGCTATAAAACGTGCGTCTGCCCTGTTTTGCGCAGCCGAATTGTAATCTATTAACGCAATCGGATTCCCTTCTATATCAGGAGAAACCCAAACTGTATCGACTGTTTCTTCATCAATTACACGCCAAGGAGCTGGGGAAGCTTTATAAAGTATCTCCTCAAGATTATTGATATCTTCCGGAGTAAGCACTTGCTTCATTGCTGATTCCCCCCTTCTCTATCCGTACGAAAAACGCCCCTTTGCGCAAGTTATACTAATATATAACTATTAAAAAATAATAAAATATCAAAAACTAAGCAACCGCTGTTTCAGATTCCGTAAATTGCTGTTGAGCTTCTTCTTCAGACTTTGCGACACTTAACTTCACAGGCACGGAAACTTCCGGATGTAAATCAACAGCAAGTTCATACACTCCGAGCATCTTTATCGGAACATTTAAACTGACTTGTCCGGCTGAAACAGATACCCCTTGTTCTTTAATAGCAGCAGCAATATCACGAGCCGTTACGGAACCGTACAACTGTCCTTTTTCACTCGCCTGACGAACCAATGTTATGGAAAATACCTTGATTTTATCCGCAATTTTTTGAGCTTCTGCCCTACTTTCAGCATTCGCTGCTTCAATCTGAACTTTTCTTTCCTCAAAATATTTCTTATTTGCTTCTGTAGCTCTTAATGCGATTTTTTTAGGCAATAAATAGTTTCTTGCAAACCCAGGCTTAACCTTCACAATATCGCCTATATGCCCTAACTTAGCTACTCTCTGCAACAAAATAACTTTAATGTGCTCCATAAATCCACCTTAAATCAAATTACGATACTTGATGATATAAGAAAGATAATTTTATTGCAATCTGAAAATCATAAAGCAATAGAAACAGCTTAGCCTTGTATATTTTAAAATAACTTATTAATATCCTATCGATAAAATTTAAAGAAGCTAATATGGTTGAAAAAATTACAAAAAAAAATTTAATAAAATCCGCAGATGCGGTTAATTCAAAAAATCCTGAAATTTCTGTAGTCATTCCAATGTTTAATGAACAAGAGAACATAGACAATCTATGCGCTCGACTGCTTAAGACAATGGATTCTGTAAAGAAAAATTATGAGGTAATATTCATTGATGACGGAAGTAGTGACAGAACTCCTCAATTGCTTCAAAGTTGGTTTAAAAAACGCTCCGATGTAATTCGAATTATAACTTTCAACGGAAATTACGGACAATATGTCGCAATATTAGCCGGATTCGAGCATGTACGTGGTGAAACTATAGTTACACTCGATGCGGATCTCCAAAATCTTCCAGAAGAAATCCCTATTTTGTTGAAAAAAATGGAAGAAGGTTATGATTTAGTCGGCGGTTACAGAGCAAAACGCCATGATAACTTTTTCAGAACATATGCATCAAAAATCATAAACTTTATTCGTTTCAGAGCGACAGGAATAAAAATGGTAGACCACGGCTGTATGCTTCGAGCTTACAAACGTCATATTATAGATGAAGTAGTCAAAACACGTGAAACTTCAACGTTTATAACAGCACTCGCTCAAAAATTCGCCTGGCATCCGATAGATATTCCCGTCTCTCATGAAGAACGAAATGCCGGAAGTTCTAAATACAGCCTCTACAAATTAATTCGTATAACATTTGATTTACTTACGGGATTTTCATTACTTCCGTTACAAATTTTTACAATGTTTGGAATGCTCATATCTTCCGCCAGCTTAATTTATTTCTTTGTGGAAGTATTTAAAAAAGTAGTCACTCATCATCATGGATATGGATTGCATTTTGCGTTTGTATTCCTATTGCTAAGTGTAATAATTCTGGGCATAGGATTGCTTGGTGAATATGTTGGACGGGCGTATTTCGCTGTATGTGAACATCCAAGTTTTGTTATTCGAGATATTCTTGAAAAGAAAAATAAGAAAAAAGAAGAGAAATAATAATGAATATACTTATTATCGGAGCAGGCGGTTTTATTGGCAGCCATTTATCTGAACAAATTTTAAAATCTCACAAAGATTGGAAAATAACAGCATTGGATATTTCATCAAATAAAGTATCGCACATGCTGCCGGATGAAAATTTCGACTTCCATAAATGTGATATTTTGAAAGAGTTCGATATTCAAGAGGAAAAAATCAAACAAAGTGATGTCGTTCTTCCGTTAGCGGCAATCGCAAGTCCTTTAATATACGTTCAAGATCCATTGCGAGTATTTGAACTTGATTTCGAAGCTAATTTGCGAATTGTAAGATGGTGTGTTCAATATAAAAAACGAGTAATCTTTCCATCCACATCAGAAGTATATGGCATGTGCCCTGATGAAGAATACGACGAAGAAAACTCAAATTGCGTAACAGGACCAATATGTAAACAACGCTGGATCTATTCTTGTTCAAAACAAATGTTAGATAGGGTCATATACGCTCACGGAATACGTGATTCCCTGCAATACACTCTTTTCCGACCATTTAATTGGATCGGTTCACGTCTCGACGACATATATAATGAAAATAATGGAAGTTCAAGAGTTGTTACTCAATTTCTAAGCAATATTTTGCATAACAAACCGATCAATTTAGTCGATGGAGGCAAGCAAATTCGCTGTTTTACGGATATTTCCGACGCCATAATCGCTCTAATACGGATCATTGAAAATAAAAATGGATGCGCAAATCAGCAAATATTTAATATCGGTAATCCATATAATGAGTTAAGTATCAAAGAGTTAGCATACATGATAGTAGATTTGGCAAAAGGATACGATAAAATAAGAGATAAAGCGAATAACACAGACATAAGAGAACTTACAGCCGCCGAGTATTACGGAAAATCATATCAAGATGTGCGCCGACGTGTTCCTTCGATCAAAAAAGCAGAGCAAATACTTGGTTGGAAACCTACAACCAGCACTAGGGAATCTATAAAAAAGATTATGGATTACTATTTTCGCTGATTTTTTATTTTTTTATTAATGAAGTCTTTCTATCTGAATTAAATATGCTATTCGATAGATCTATGGATGTGTGTGTAATTCCAAGCAAATCTATTATGGAATAAGCTAATTTATCGGTTACATAATGCCGTGTAAGATCCCATTGCGAAATAAAATCGGAATTTATTTGCCGATATTTCTCCGACATCCATACAATAAAGGGCACTTCATACGAATTTGGCCAGGTCCGTGCCGTTAAAATACAATCTTCAGTATCTAAAATATCTTGACCGTGATCTGATAAATAAACTACGCAATTTATCCCATCAGTTAATTTCAGCTGCTTAATTATTTCATTTAAAATATAATCCGTATATAGAATACTGTTATCATAATGACATACACATAAAGCTTTCATCTTGTCATAATATGTTTTTGGTAACGTAAATTTCGCAAATTCAGGTGGATATGTAAGATCAATAGGACAATGTGAACCATTTAAATGCAAAACAATAAACTTTTTCTCTGCTGAATCTTCCAAAGCTTTAAGCAAATACTTCAGCAAATTTTCATCCAGCCCTATTCTATTACAGTTGTCAATAACCTTATATATATCAGAAGAAAAATCCGCTTTTTCCGAATATATAAACGCATATTCATCACACATTTTTCCCAAACGGGTAACCGTATTGTCGAAAAAATCAATTTTTCCTTGATTTGAAAACCAAAATGTTTTAAATCCGGCGTCTTTAAGAAAAGGTATCAATTTTACCGGCTTCTCATTTTTACCATTTCTAAATTGAAAAAAATCCTTTATAACAGCCGCAGTAATTACATGAGCCGTATTTACATTTTTAAATACAAATAACTCATCTTTCAAATCGTAAAAACATGGCGTTGTTTGCCGCTCATAACCGTAAATTCCCATATGTTTTCGGTCCACACTCTCTCCGATAACAAGAACATAAGTCTGTTTACCTGAAAATTTGATACGCCAGCCTATATCATCTATAGTTTTATGACTTTTCATACATTCTTCCATTTCTCTTATATCCGCAAGATAAGCGTAAAACGTATTTACTATCGTATGTACAGGAAGCAGTTTTGACATAAATACACTTGTAAGAAATAACGCAAAAGATAATAAACCATAATATTTCTTCTTATAAGCCAATCGGTTAATTTTCAAGAAAAAAACTAATATAATGAAGCAAATATTTACTGTAAAAAAGATCCAATACCGCTTTATAAAAAACCATACTTCCCTAAAATGCGTATTGAATATATTTCCTAAAAACTCAGTTGTTATATGAAAACCTGAAAAATAAATTGAAGCTAAATTCACTATTGTCGGTATATATATAAGAAATATCCAAAACCACAGAAGCAATTTCCTATGCTCATTCAAAATAAATGTTAAATACATAACAAAAAATACTGTACCGATTTGAAACAGCTTCATCGGAATATAAGCCGGATCGCAAACAAATAATTTAGAACAATTTTCAGGATAAAAAATTGTAAGAAAAATCTCTAAAAAATAAGGTATTCCCAGAATTAAAAGAGAAATAACACTATACTTCCGCAAGCTTTGAAAAATCATCGTATGCCATTTCTCCTGGAAAACACACTGTTAGATAAATCAATTGACGGATGTTTCATTCTGGCTAAATCAATTATCGAATACGCTGTTTTATCTGTGATATATTTTGTATTAATATCCCAATTATCGATAAAATCAGCATTTTCTTGCCTATATTTATCTGATAACCAAACTATAAACGGGACTTCGTAAGTTCCTATCCCTGCCCTTGTTACAGTCACATATTCATCATCACCGCATATCTCCTGCCCATGATCAGAAAGATAAAGGAAACAAATATTCTCATTCTTTTCTTTCAACAATTTTATAATCTCATTGAGAATATAATCCGTATATAAAATGCTGTTATCATACAAACAAGTATTATAATTTTTTTTCACGTAATTATGTCCTTTATGAACACTAAATTTTGCGAAATTTGCTGGATATCTATATTCCATAGGAGAATGAGATCCCATCAAATGTAAGATAATCAATTTCTTATCAAAATTATCAGCTAAAGCTTCCTTAAAAGGCGTAAGTAATTCGATATCAAAGGGTGTCGGTGTATCCTTTTTATTAATAAAAACTGACTGATCACATGACTTCCCCAGATATTCAGCTGAATTGTCAAAAATATTCCAACCTGCTTGATTCGAAAACCAAAATGTCTTAAATCCAGCATCTTTAAAAAAATTAATCAGTGTATAATGCTTTTTATTTGCGACCTTCAAATGAAAAATAGATTTTACAGCCAGATGTGTAAAGCAATATGCCGTCCTAACATTTCTAAATATCATAAGCTCATTTTTCATCCCATTGAAATACGGCGTCGTTTGTCGATCATAGCCATAAATTCCCATATGATTTCTATCTACACTCTCTCCTATCACGACGACACAAGTCTGTTTTTTTGATTTCGTTGTATTTTTTATATCAAGCAACGGATCATATTTTTCGCTGAAAAGTTTTGCTTCTTGAACATCCGCCATATGCATACGCCAAGATAGTTTAATCATATTAAAAGAAAGGAAATTTGCCGAATAAATACTAACTACAAATAAAATTGCGCTATATCTCGCATATTTTTTATTAGGCGGAACTTTTTCTTTCATTAAAAAAGCAACTATAACTATACAAATATTTACGATAATAAAAAACGCATAATCTTTTAAACAATAAAAAGCCTCTTTATGATCAGTATTGAAAATTGCGGCCATAAAATCATACGATATCAAAGTTCCGGAAAAAT
>JAFUZX010000126.1 GCA_017476405.1 Alphaproteobacteria bacterium
ACAATCGTCTCCGATGCTTGAAACTCCGAGGTAATCACGTTTTTTCTGCTGCTTGTTATGTTTGATAATTTTTGCATCCAAAATTTCATTAATCCTCTGCATCAGAGCCTCCGTCAGTTAAAAATTGCACCATTTCGATCAAGTCATACAAAGAAAATTCACCGACTCGTTTGTCGTTTTCATACTTTTCAAGCATGAAGTTAAACAGCGATATTGCCTTGATTTTCAGTTCATTATTCATTGTCGTTGTCCTTTTTATGCGCCAAAAAATATTTTATGAAATAGACCTGTCCCTTACCTGTGATTTTCGAGGTTTTCGCAACGGTTACGCGCCCATCAGAGTGAGTGATCGCTGTTTCTGTGATTTTGAAAAGGCCAAGATTCATTGATCTTTGCGTCGGAATGTTTTTGTCGCATCCTTTTCTGCGAATCAAAAATCCTTCATTTCTCAGACGCTCAAACAGACGATGCTCGCCAATATCAATTCCGTTTCCGCGCAAAATTTTTGCCATTTCGCTAACTAAAATATCGCTGTCAGAGGCAGAAACTGCATCACAGAAAATGACTTTTGGCTTGTCCTTTTCGATTTTGTTTTGCAGCAATTCTTTCTCTCTGCGCTCCTGTTGCAATGTTCTAATTAGTTTCACCCAAGTATCGGGATCATTCATCAGCTCTTCCATTTTTGCGGAAGTAATGTAAGCTCCATGCTTTCTGATTGATGGCAAAACCTCGTGCGTGATCCAGTGCATAAATTTTTTAGCTTCAGGCTTATCGGAACGCAAAATGACTTTGTATAAACCTGGTTCATTTATGATAGTTGTATTTTGTCGCCTTCCAAGATTATCGGGGACCGTCATCAGAGTACGCTCATCTTTTTCTAAGCGTGATGCAACTCTATGTGGTTCACTTAATCCTAAAATATCACAAACGTCCTTGAGCACCCACCAAATTTCACCATCTTTTACTGTTGTTCTGACTTCATTATTTTTGTAGTTAAAAATTTTTAATTCACCGTTATTCATAAAAAAACTCCTAAAAATCGGTTTTCAAATTTTGATAAAATTCTAGCATTACGTTATGAATCCAAACGCATTTAGAGCTTTAATCAATTGTTTTTACTGGTTATTTCAGCATTTTTTACGGCGGAATAAATCTAAACATCATCTCAAGCTCCGTTTATAATTTGGCTAAACACATTTTGTCTGAGACACATCGGATCAACTCCCGCATAATCACAGACATTTCGAAAATCAGGATTATTCTCGAAAATCCATCGGAATGAGTCTCGCCGTTCTTTATCATTGCCGCGAAATAAGTCTTCTATAGCTTGAACGATTACCGCATTCCATAAAGAAACTTCAGACATCACATACTCCAAGGAATATCGTTTGATCCGTTTATAAACTCCGGATAAGAAAAGTGGTCTGGAGTGATGATTGCGATCACTCGATTTTTATCCTGATACTGACCGTTTTTATCGTGTTCGACTCCGATTTTTATGACAGCATCGAGATTGTTTAGATCATTGAAAGAATTGATCTGACGAGCTGCTACAGCAATTTCAGACATGTCCTTTGGATTTATTCCTTTTGCTGATTCGAGAATTGCTCTAATTCGAGCTTTCCCCATATTCACCCATTTATCAGAGCCTTCGAGCCCGATTTTATCGAAAACCTTTCGTTTGGCGTATTTCCCTTCAAGAATTATCCATTCGCAGTTCAAATAAGCTGTGTCGCCGCCTTTGCTGCGAGTAATGAAAGGATCTGTCGAATCATTTCCGGGTTTTATCACGAGTCGAGCTTTTGCGATTGTGTTCGCAGGGATTAGATCAAAACTGTTTTGTACTTCCGCATCATTAAAATTCATCATTTTTTATTTTCCTTTCTTAATTTTTGCTAAAAGTTTTCCAAGGTGCGCTTCTTCTATTTCATTGAGACATCCTGAACGATCTTTCGCCGGATACATGTTCGCATTGAGCGTATGACAGACAAATTTGCGTTCTAATTTCCCTTGCTCATTTTTCATGGCTACCATGGAAATAACTTCATCTAATATTCCTGGTAATTCAGTTGTTGTTTTCGATCCTTCAATTTGTGGAATCCAAGATATGCGATTGAAATCGTCGACTTTCTGGTCGAGTAGTCCCACGAAAATAACGTCTCTGTCAGGAATATGCTGAAACTGGTTCAGCCAAGAACTCATTTCTGAAGCTAACAAACCATAAGCGGCGCGAGTGTCAGGTTTTCCTGATTTATCCGAAAAAGATTCGGGCTGATTTTTGCACCACGCCAAGCAAATTTTTGAAGCAATCGTGATACTATCAATAAAAACGCATTTGTATTTCGAGAAATCGCAATCCTTGAATTTCGCTTTCGCTGTTTCAAAATGTCTCTGACTGTAAACGATTTTCGATGCAGGATTTACACCGCCGATTAAACAAGCAATGTCGCGAGCGTCTTCCCAAGTTCGAACAGAAATCGAATCGCCGAGCCAATCTTGCACAGCCAGCAATCCAGCTTCGAAATCCAAACAAAGAGTCGGTTCAGAGAGTGTTTTTAGAAGCGATGTCTTGCCGATGCCAAAGCTTCCGAAGATAGCCATCTTCACTCCAGTTTGCTGCTTTAACCTTTCATCTGCAGAAATTATTTTCATGATTACACCTCCTCAGGAATTGAAATTTTGAACTTAGTCTTTCCTGGAGTAACAGTTCGAGCGTCAGCAAAAAGTAATTTATCTTCAGGCGATAATTGTGCATATTTTCGTTCATCGATTACATGTGTTGTTTTGATAATTGCTCTGCGCTTTTCCTCTGAAATATTTTTAATGATCTCGCCGATTTTTTCCGAATCCCATGTCACTTTTTTCGGAACTTCAGCCGTAATTTGAAAACCGCTTTCGTAAAATTTGGTTGTGCCTGTGTTTTTATTTTCATCATGCAGTTTATTTTGAACTGTTTCAGAAAAACGTAAATTCAGCGCATCTTCCAATTTTTCTTTTAGTTCTTTTGTATGATTCACCAATTTTGTGACCTGATCACTCAAATCAGC
>JAFUZX010000127.1 GCA_017476405.1 Alphaproteobacteria bacterium
GTACCTTCAATTTGAGAACTTAATACGGCCTCTTTTTTCACATACATCGCCACAAACAACTCCGGATTTGGTAGTATTTCGGATATCCCATCCAACCGTCCCAGCTTTCTGTCTGCCTGAGAAAGTAAATCCTGCATTTCATCATCAATAATTACCGGCGGATTTGGCGGCAAATCATTTGGAATAAACGAATCGTAACCAGTCGGTTGTTTTATTATATATCCAGTTCGATTGCTCGTTACTTGCATTTCAATACCTCACTCTAACTTAAACAATTTTTGCTTATATTTATAATATTTCTTTTAAGCAAAAAAAACAACCGATTTTTTTGCTTAAAAACCAGTTGCTTCTTCTAAGGAAAATATACTTTAGTTAAATTTGTATAAATGAAAATAATAGTTCAGAATTTACAAACCTACTCTCTCTTGTTTTCAATTGTCTATACGATAGCAGACTTTCTAATGGTCCTATTGAATCAATAAATAGAAAAGTAAAGGATCTTCGTCGTTCTGGAAGAGTTTTTCGCAACTTCGAACACTTCAGAAACCGCTTTCTATACGCCACAAGAAAGACCCCTGTATTAAATGGAGTTTCTGATTACAATCCTGTAACCTATTTTGAAGATGATGATTTTTAGAAATGTATTATTAAAGGGTCTGGCTTTCGCCAGACCCTCAACTTGTACCCTCAAGTTTGCCCCTCAAACTAGCCCCTCAAGTTAGAACCTCAACAAGTTTGGCAAACCCTCAAAAACTTTGATCATCCTTATTATTATAACAATAATAAAAAGGCGCAGCTATAAAGATGGTTACCACATAGGCAACTTATGCAGAAAATAAACGCACATCTATATAGGCTTACACGCCTTTATAATCATTATTGGAACTTTATTCTACTATTTATATCGTTCAAAAGCAAGGAAAAGTTAATTATTTGGCAAATTTTTTTGAAGGGAAATGAATGGCTTTATTAACAATAGGCGTATATAGCTGATAATACATATCTATACCAAATTCGTAATATGAATATACAGCATTTGCAAAGTAATCCGCAACTTGAACAGAGTATGCGTTAGCGGCATCAGAATCCATGCTTTTAAAATTGAAATTAATATCATATCCTTTATCATAAATAAAATACAACTGTAGGTATTCAGATAAAGAATTGACAGATCCAACTTTAGTTGTGTGATTATCATAAATTATATTAATTGTAGAGCCATCATCATTAGCTGAAATGAGTTTATCAAGTAACAATTTCATCAAATAATTGTAGAAGATATTTTTTTCTTTCAAAAGCGATGGCTTTATATGCTTCAAATCAGCAACAATATAAGACACACGAACATCTTTTGTAACTAAAGTCTCTGCAATATGATACTTTATGCAAGGATAAGCATCCTTGGCTTTTATTTCATGTGAATGAAGACATGCCAGTTCAATAAAGAGACGTTTTGCTTTTCCAAGTTTGTTTTTCATGTAATTATTTAAGGATTTGTAATTGCTGGTTTCAATACAGGCTATAACAAAATATCTTCCTGTAGAGCCGAGATTTCCTGATTCATCAAAAATAAAGTATTTATTCATACCCATAAATAGCTCCAATAAACATTCGTTTGTATAAATATTATCAAAAAAATAATTTAATTACAATCTTGCTTGGAGTTTGATATTAGACATATATTACGGGTGGATATATTTATCATATTGTCGTTTAAACTCTTATGTTATATGCATTATAGCATAAGAGTGTGGCCAATACAGGTTTTATCTAACTATCTACTTGAGTTATGTATTGAGTTTTCTATTTACATCACGTATACAGCTACCAAAAGCGCTTCAACTGAACCACTAACATTCCCATGCTCATTATGCAAGGAATACCTCTTATTCATCTAAGGGAATTACAGAATACTCTTCTAATTCATCTTTTAGAATATCCCATCTATCATAATACTCAGCTATGATATCCACTTCTTTAGCTGCTAATTTCCACTCTTTGACGATTGCTTCTTCAGATATAGCAAATACTTTATTAAACTCATTCTCATATCCATTAAAATAGTCATAAATTTGCTCTTTATTACCTACTAAATCTCCTATACAGTCTATCATTATTATCGCTCTATATATTGGTATCGGATGCATCTTACTTCTAATCCCGTCAAAATCTGTAATAAACCTTTGCCAATACATCGCTCCACATATAGCACCGCACATAATCTTTGTAATAAAGTCTATGGTAACATCCGGTAATATTTCTTTTTTCCTCAAATTTATTACTTTCGCTATATTAGTAGCAGACATACAATCGGCATCCCATTCTAATGTCTGTATATCAAGAATATGCGATTCAATTAAATTATGTTTTTCCCAATAACCATATAAGCCAACATGTCCTCTGTAAATATGTGCCATTTCATGTAATAAGACGCTAAATAACGCAAATTTAAAAAGCATCTCTTTAATTATTTCTATATTTTTTCCATCAACAACAATTCCTTTATAATCCATTGAATAGAACATCTCATACATTGCAACAATTATTAGTCGACTGAAAACTATTTTTCCTCTATGTTTTTCCTCCCCTAGAGATGCTTTTACCGAAAAACTCTTCTCATCCACGATTAGGAACTCGACACCATCAATACTAGAGTTTATTTCCTTCTCAAAATATCCACTAACTTGCTGTACATATTCATCAAGAATTTTATCATAGTTTCTCTTTTCATCGTAAGCGCTTAGTATTACCCCGTAGGATATGAATAAAGGCATCCTTTCGGATGCCAGACATTCAACATATGGAGCATTTTACTCCATTTTATATAGCGCATGCTTCTCGAGTAGCTTTGCTCCATGGAGCTAACTGCTCTA
>JAFUZX010000128.1 GCA_017476405.1 Alphaproteobacteria bacterium
ATCCGTCTTGATTGGAGGAAGATAATTTCGGAACGCTGCTGTAAAAATTCCATTTTCCTGAATCTCTGCGAAATAATCTGAAACGAGAAATGCGCCAATATCCGTCAGCTCTGCTGTTTGAAATACAAGTTAATTTATAGAATTTGTATGCAGTGGTATTTTGAAATTCATGCCAGCGAGTTTCAAATTTATAGAAGTCTCGTTGATATTGCCTTTCTAAAAGTAAAGTCCAATTTTCATCATCGTTTGAACCTTCCAATTTATACCAGCGCATTGTTCGATCTAAATAATCATTCGGTCCGGCGATATCCAGAAAATTTGCGATTTGCGCTTCGGTAAATTCGTACTTAATCCAGTAAGTTAAATCTTCTGTATCATCAGGATTTTGCTGAACGTATATTGAAGATGAAGGTGAGACATCAGTTAAATCAGATGCACTTCCGCTGTATAATTTGTTGTATGTAAGCTTTCCCCAAGAAGTTACATCTGACGCCATTTTCGGAGTCAACAAAACTAATTCGCTTTCGTTATTATCAATTTTTGTTCCCCACAATTGCATTGATCGAGGATAATTTGAGTTCTGCCAGCCGATATATAATTTGTAATAGCGAAAGCATCCCTTTAATTCGGTAAAAATATTTCCGCTCACGGTTTCATTTTCTATATAAGTTAATGTCGTCCAATTTTGCTTATCATTGGATGCTTTTAAACAAAATTCGCTGAGAGTTTGATCCGAATATTGTGAAGTAAAATAAATGTAGTCGACAACAACTAGCGAAGAAAATTCAAAATAAAATTCTCGCCCGAAAAAATTTACGTTACTTGTTGAAGATTGCAATTGATCATGTGCTGACCAATCCGAACCATTGTGCGTAACACATAAATCCAAGTGAATATCATCACCGTAATTTGGAGTTAAAAGCGTTGGTTCTGGAGCATCGAGTCGAGAAATTTCTACATCATAATGAGGAACTCCCAATTTTTTGGAAAAAGTAATTTTTGTAATGCCTCGATTAATCGGCAACGGAGAAATTTTCGGATTCAAATTTTCGTTGAATGCAATTAAATGACTGCCGTCAGAAACAATTTCCAAAACAAATGAAAAATCGCTTTGCGGATCGAATGCTGTCTTGAACTGAACAACCAAATCCTCAGTTACAAACATTCGATACTGCAAAGTTTGTTCTTCAAGATCAACAATTCCTTTTTGAACTATCTTCACGTTTCCTAAATTATAAATTGTAGCGTTGCTTGCCATATCGCCGATCTCCATTTCACCAGCTGAATTAATTGAAAGATTTTCTCCGAGTTTGATAACTCCAAAGTTTGAAAAAGTCGCAGGATTTATTTCCTCTCTTGAAATCGTGCCGTTATTATTGATCAATCCGTCACTTGTTTTTATGATTCCGAGATCATTTTCAGTCGCATTCGAAATTATCTGAGTTGAAATTGTTCCCGAATCGTTTATAAAACCGTTTCCGATTTTCACTAATCCAAAATTTTCGCGAGTTGCGATTGGAATTTGTTCTTCAATTTCTTCAGGTTCATTACAAAAAATTACAGATTCATTGTTTGCAGATTCTAAATCAGATTTAGCCTGACAATTCGTAAGTTCAATTTTCGGAAGCTGTTTGTCATTTTCAATTTCGGTTTCGTCTGCATAAATGTGAGTTTCGTTTGCTCGGCTCGTTTCAGAATTTTCCTGAATTGTCATTCCGTTTTTCGAAATTTCTAAAATGTTGCCCCAAGCAGTATCAAAATTTTCGTTTGTTTTTTTAATTGAACACTGGCTTAATTTCCCTCCGGCATCTCCGCCACCATCTAAACATTCGAAACCATTTCCGTTTTGATTCACAACGAGGTAGCGATTAGCTGAAATATTTTGAATTTCCGAATTTTCTACAGCATAAGGCAGATGAACTGAACGATTTTCTAAATCTGAAACCGTTTCCGATAATGCTTCGATTTTTTCTTCAGTACTTTTTACATCGTCATCAATCATTACAAATGTTGAGCGCAGGTCATTGATGTCATCAACAACATCGTGATTTTTGTTCGGTAATGAGTAATGACAATTTTGAGTTATCATTCGATCATTCCTTCAATTGCTGCTTCAAGAGCAGAAAGCCGATTTTCGAGCGACTTAATTTTCGGATTCAAACAAGTTCCTTCAAGCAACCAAGTATGAACTTCTTTTGCTGTTACGCATTTGAAAGTGTAAACAGTATTTTTTTCTGAAATAGTCGCAATTGGCGTTGTACCGTCAGATATTCCCGAAAAAGTTTGATCCGGAAAAATCAAAACCAAATTTTTTCCTGCTTCGGAATTGCCAACCAAATTTATCGGAAGTTTATTTTCGGATATTGAAACGATTTCTATTCTGTCTCCAATTTGCGGTGCTTTCGGAAATGTGAATTTGGTAGCCATGATTAATACTCCCTCGTGGTTATGTGTTCAATTAATTGAATTTCAGAAATTGTTATATATGCGGATTTCGTATTTACCGCTTCGACTTTATAAAATTTGTAAGCTGTATCATGATTCAAATCCCAAGTTTTTGTTTCGTTATGAGTCCATGTAAGCGAACCGGAATTTAACAACTCATCGTAATTTTCTCCGTCATTTGAGCCATACAAAATAAATGAATTGGGTTCTTCGTTCGAAAATCCTCCAGACATTCTAAACATATTTGCTTTGTCTGCTTCAGGCAACTCGATTTGAATCCAGCCTGACTGAGTTTTTGTCGTCCATGAACTTGCATCAGAAACAGTGTTGTTGAAGGCTTCAAACGGATTGTAAACTTTTGCGCCTGAATAAATCGAGTTCGCAGTTAAAATGAAACCATCCTGAGAATTTGCGGTCATTATCGGAGTTAATCTGCGATAAGCATTTAGTTCTCGTTTGTATTCTCTAATTTCAGTGCCGAAATTTACTTCAGAAAAAGCAAAATACCCCTGACCATTTTGAATGGTTTGTGCTTGAACTCTGTAATACAGATATGAAATTTCATTGAAAAAAGTAATTTTCTTTTGCTCTCCTTTTGTCCAGGTTTGACTTGTTACAGTTTTGATTGTTTCGAAATTTTCTCCATCAACTGATCCTAAAATTGTAAAGTCCGTTGCTGCCTGTCCGAACCAATCATCATTTCGAGCTGTTAACCACGCTGTAGTACATAATATTGCTGTTGGAAATTTAATCTGAATCCAACCGCCAACAGCGTCTCCATTAGCTGAAGCCCATTTTGTCCCGGACTTTCCATCGAAAGCTAAATACGGCCAATGATCCGATCCACAAGTCGAACTCGCACTGACTTCATAACCGCCTTGAGATGCTGAGGAGAGTATCGGCACAAATCCTCGTGGAGCTGTTCCATCGATTTTTTTGTAAAGACGGAATCTGCTTAGTGAAAAATTCGCTGTCGGCTGTTCGAGTGAAAGTAATCTGTAAAATTTGTAAGGTGTTTGGTTGTAAATCCAATATTGACGACTTTCTCCTTGATACCATCTTGTTAAAAATGCTCTTTCAAAAACCGTTTCCCAATTTTCATCATCATTGCTGCCTTCAATTCTGAACCAAGTCGGCATTCTGTCCGATTCTGCACCAAAACGAGCAGCAAGGTCGATCATATCCACGGATTGAGGCTCTGCAAGCTCATATTTTACCCAAAATTCTCCGTTCAATCGTGTCTCAAAATTCGCCCAAGAACTGATGCTGTCATTGGTTAAGTTATACAAATTTCCGCTGGTTACACCTGAAGAAGTAATTTCAAATCCGTTAGCTGAATTTGATTGCATGATCGGCATGACTCTTTGTAATTCATATCTTTCGTCCTCAACATCAAATCCGTACCAACGAAAATATCTGATCTGAGTATTTTTGCAGCGAATGCGATAGTGTTTGAAAAATCCGTGCTCATCTAAAGTATATGTTGTCGGCTTTACGTTTTCGCGAGTTAAAAGTCTCTTCCAATTTTTTCTGTCAACGCTGCCTTCGATATAAAAATACTCCGCTGTCCAGTTATCAAAACCCTGAACATACTGAAGATATTCGACATAAGTGGAGCGTTTAAAATCGATATACCAAATTCCGTCAGTCGGATTGTAGAAATTCATGTAGTTTGAATAATCTTTTACAGCCATGCAATAGCAAGCCTGCCAACCACAACCGTTATGACTGCAAATATAATTGTCAGTAATGTCTGCGCTAGTGTCAGAGGTAAGCAATTTGATTTTGTTCAAAGCTGCGGATTTTAGCGTTCCGCGAAATTGCGATTCGCCCATTAGTTTTTCGAAGTGAATTATCGTAGTTCCTAAATTAACTCCGGCACATGGAAGATCCCAAATAACATCCGAACCGAAATTTACGACATAAGTTCCGTCAGAGATAATTTCTAAATCGAACGAAATATCAGCTTTCGGAGTGAAATTATTCCAATCGAACGAAAACAATGTATCAGTATTTATAAAAGCTCTGTAATATGCGCATGTAGAGACAATTTTTATGACTCCGTCTTCGACAATATTTTTAGCTGCTTTCTGATAAATTATATCTTCGCTTCGATTAGCTAATTGTAACGCACCTCTGGAATCAAAATTGAAATCCGCACTTGGTTTGATGATTCCGAAATTTTCATGATCCGCATGTCGATAAGGTAATGTTGAAACAACTCCGTCATTTACGGCGAGACCTTCACCGATTTTTACTGTCCCGAAATCATTTTCAGTTGCGACTCCGATAACAGGCATGGAAATTTCTCCGTTGTTTACATTTATTCCCGAGCCGATTTTTACTCGACCAAACTTTTCTCTTGTCGCAATGTCGGATTCATCTTCTGCGCTATCATCAATTTCATCACACAATATATATGTATATGACGAATCGGCAGAAGTGTCTGAATTTATCTGTCGTTGAGTTAATCCGTGACGAGGCACATCATCAATACTTTCACTTTCAACAGAATCATTCAAAATCATCGTAACATTGTTCTGAAGTTGAACGTCTGAAATTGTTTCCTTTACTGTCGGAGCTTTTTTCAAAATTGCTCGCGGATCAATCCATGTCGTATCGAAATTTGCGTCGCTCTTTTTTACGAGAATCTCGCCTTTTTTTCCTCCTTCACCGCCACCGCCTTCGACTGTTGAAAATCCGCTTGCATCTTCGTTTACGACAACATATTGGCGTGGCTGCAGATTTTTAAGTTCAGTATCGATCTGTCCGACTAATTCAGAAGGAATCCTCAAAGATTTTGCATCCAGATTTTGAACAGTAGAATTTATTGTATTAATTGAATTTGAACACTCAGAA
>JAFUZX010000129.1 GCA_017476405.1 Alphaproteobacteria bacterium
CATATCAATTATTTTGAAACAACTTTTTCATAAAATTTATATAAAAAAATGTTTTTGAACTTTTTTATTCTTTTTTGTAATGTATTTATTATAGTGAAAAGATAGATAGTATAATGCCATTTGAACTTTTATCTTCGTTTAAACAAAAAAAGAAAATTATCGAATTAAATTTGTGTTTAGTACTTATGGAAGATAAGGAATTCCCTTGGATTTTACTTATTCCGCAAATCAAAAATGTTCAACAAATTAATCAGCTGATGTTAGATCAACAAATACAGTTAGTAAAAGAGATAAATTTATGTTCTGATATTATGGAGTCAACTTTTGAATGCGATCGTTTAAATATTGCTGCAATAGGAAATAAAACTCCGCAATTACATATTCATATTATTTGTCGCACTAAAAATGATTCTTTATGGCCGGAAACGGTTTGGGGAAAAAATATGAGAATTCTATCTAATGAGGAGCAAAAAGACAGAGCAGAGAAGCTTATAAACGCATTTGAAGCCTATCGAATAAAGCAATTGTAAGTTATATCAATCTTTTATTGTATCGTTTTTTTCAGTGCGGCTGTTTATAGCGAGAGGATGTGTTTTTTCATATATATTCAATATGTTATAATCATTTATATCTGTATATATCTGTGTACTTGATAAAGATTCATGTCCAAGTAAATCTTGTACTGATCGTAAATCAGCTCCATTCTGTATTAAATGAGTCGCAAAACTATGTCTAAAAGCATGAGCACTGGCGTGATCTGGTAAATTATACAAAATTCGTAGCTTTTCCAGGCGTGAATCAACATATGGAGCTAAAAGTTTTTTTCCACGCAATCCTATAAAAAGATATCCTTCGTTTAAATCATATGGGCAAGTATGTATATAGGTATTAATTTTTTCAAGAACTATTGGTAGTAATGTAATTATGCGTTCTTTTTTTCCTTTTCCGCATATTTTCATGGTTGAGGCAATTTCTGCTGTTTTTATATTTAATGCCTCATTTATTCTTAACCCTGTACAGTATAATAAATAGTACAAAGCTCTGTCTCGATTTGTTATCCAGAGTTCATCGTTTTCAAAAAAATATTGAGCATTCAAAAAATCTATAATTATCTTTGTTTCTATCGGTTTCGGAAGTAGTTTTGGAATTTTCGGTCGTTTTAATAAATTAATAGCATCCATATTGATTAGATGTTTTTGAGCTAAAAAGCCAAAAAATGATTTTACTGATGATATCGCTCTGACATTACTACGTGGATTCAATCCATTATTTACTCTCTTTGCGAGCCAAGAACGGAAATCAACGACTTTAAGAGAATTCAGATGATTTAATGTAATAGCTTCTCCATAATGTTCATTTATAAAATTCAAAAAATTTTCTGCGTCTCTTTTATAAGATATTATCGTATTTTCAGAATATTTTTTTTGGATTGCAAGGAAATCAATCCAATTATAAACCAGAGACAGCAATTCTTTGTGAAGAATTTTGGGATCTATTTCAAGAAAATATTTTTCCGACAAGATTTTTATGCCCTCTCAAAAAATCATTTCCGCTCATTGGATTTTTTCCTGCCGGATGAATTTTCGTCAGTTTTAAAGCGCTATTGTTAGCGCAAATAACAAACGCCTCTTTTCCGTATTCACACAACTGTCCTGGAATTTTTGTTTTTTCGTTAAGATAATGGAGTTTTTCCATGGTAATATCAGCATCTAGAATTTTTATACGGATCCCTTCTATTTCGGTCCATGCGGATGGAGTAGGGGAGAACGCCATGATTTTTCTTAAAATTATTTCCGCAGAATTATTCCAATCAATTTTACACATATCTTTAGAAATTTTTGATGCGTATGTACTTTCTATATTCGGTTGCTTCCAAGCTTTTGATAAATTTTCTTCAAGATTATTCAGAGTTTCTAAGATCATTTCAGTGCCTAGATTCCCCATTTCTTCGGTTAACATTCCGTAAGTTGTCTTTGGAGTTATATTTATCTTTTTCATGGAAATAATATCGCCGGTATCCAATCCAGCATCCATTTTCATTATTGTTATGCCGCTTTCCTTATCTCCAGATAGTATTGCTGATTGAATAGGGGAAGCTCCACGCCATCTTGGTAACAAAGACGCATGAATATTTATAAAACCATAATTCGGAATATTTAAAATATTTTGCGGAATTAATAATCCATAAGAAGATACAATAACCAAATCAGCTTTTAATTCGGAAAATTTTTCGACTTCACTTGTTGATTTTAATGATTTTGGCGTGTAAACAGGGATTCCTTTTGATTCTGCGTATTCATGTACAACTGATTTGTGTATTTTTTGATTTCGTCCGAATGGTTTTGGTGCTTGTGTATAAACAGCTACGATATTGTAATGATTTTTATGCAGGGCAACCAAACTTTTTAATGAAAAATCCGATGTTCCCATAAAAACTATATTCATATCGTTCTCATCTTTTCTTTTATATTTTATTCAACCTTTTGTTATTCTTCATCGACTATATCATCATTTTCTTTAAAATTTATTTGTTCTTGTAATTTTTTGAATTTATTTATTGTTCTTGCTCGCTTTATTCGGCTTAAACGATCAATATACAATTTTCCATCTAGATGATCTATTTCATGCTGTAAACAAGAAGAAAATAACCCTGTAGCATGATCTATAAAACATGATTCGAATTTTTCGTTAAAATATTCTACCGATACAGAAGCCGGACGTTTTACTTTTTCATAAATCCCGGGGATTGAAAGACATCCTTCTGAAAATTCAACAATTTCTTCAGATTTCCACACTATTTTCGGATTTATTATCTTATATATGTTCTCAGGCTCTTCATATAAATCAATCACAATCATTCTTTTTGATATGCCTACTTGAGGAGCGGCTAAACCAACACCTCTGGATTCATGCATAATATCTACCATTTTTTTCAATAATTTATTCGCTTCTTCCGCTTCATCAATCGAGATCGAATCACATCTCATCTTTAGAATTGGATTTCCGTATTTTAATATTTCCATGAGTTTTCAAAACTCCCTAATTCATTTTTATTGTATTTCGTTTTGGTGAATTGTTCTAGTCAGCTTTCTTAGATAATTCGTTCAAAAACTTTATAAAATTATTGTGCGCAAAATCATGCCATCCTAAATATTTTTTTATCGTTTTCCCTTTTTTATCAAACAAAAAGCAAATAGGCACACCTTCTATTCCGTTTATAGAGGATGATGAAACAGATTTATATACAGAAAGTTCATTAATATCATAATTTTTGTAGTGCTCTTTTATTTCATCTATATTGTCACTTCCGATATTTAGTGCCAATATTTCGATATTTTCAATGTTCGCTTTTTTTATTTTCTTTTTTAATGTATCAAGAGATTTTAGTACGACAGGGCAATTCGGACACCATGTTGCAGAAAATCCGACCAATACTATTTTGTCTTTTAGCTTTTTAAAGCTGAAATTTTTTCCGTTTTTTTCTGTAAAAACAAAATCTTTTCCTACAATATCATCAAAATTTTTCGGTAATTCTTTATCATCTGATATATCTTCGTCGTTTTGATTCTCTATTGAGTTTTTTAAACTTCCTCCTTCGCATGGAACTATGTTTATTAACCCTATTGCTAGTATTAAAAATGTTGTATACTTTCGAAGTTTTTTAGAGAGCGACATGAGATATATCCTTACACTTAGCCTAATAATCCTATTTACATTATCAGCTTGTGGCCGTAGAGGTTCTTTACAGAAACCTGACGGAGAAGATATATATCCTAGACAATATCCATCTTCCCTTAATACTGATAATTCAGAAGAACAAATCTAGTTTGTTTTATATCATACTTATATATGTAAATTCTCGCAACTGTTCGTTATATTAATATACTAACCATTTCTTATTGTTCAATTAACAAGAAAATCCGTTATTTTTAAAGCTTTTCAAAACATTTGAACAGTCACACTGCCCAACAGTAACTATAGACGCTTTTGAGGATAACACTTTTGTTGCGAGTCTTTTTACATCGTCTATTGTGACATTTTCCAATTTTTTCAATAATTCCTCATGAGAAATCGGATGACCTAAAATCGCAGTTTGATTTACGATTTGTTCACATGATGTGCTGTTATTTTCAGCTGAAATCAGCAAACCGGCTTTGAATTGAGCTTTCGTACGATTAAATTCTTTTTCAGAAATTTCTTCTTTTATTTTTAATAATTCAACAGCTAAAACATCCGATAATTCTTTCAATTTATCAGCCGTTGTCGCAGCGTAGATTCCAAACGTTCCATTATTAGAATAAGAATTTGAAAATGAGTAAATTGAATATACCAATCCACGTTTTTCTCTTATTTCTTGAAACAATCTGGATGACATTCCTCCGCCTAAAATCGATGACATTATAGCCATTGTGTAGTAATCGTTATCTTTGCTTGATAATCCCTCAAAACCAACGACCGCATGTACTTGTTCTATATCTCTTATGTCTGAATAAGAGCCACCGACATATTTGAAATTTGTATTATATCGTTCTGTTTTTTCAGCATTAAATGAATTTAGATACTTGCTTGCTGAATCAAGTAGGTCATCGTGTGATAAATTACCGACAGCTCCGAAAATGATATTATCTGAATGATAATATTTTGCGAGATATGAGCGTAAATCATCAGCTGTCATTTTTTCTACTATCTTCTCTGTTTCTAAAATAGATGTTCCGAGCGGTTGGTCTCCAAATGCCGTTTTTTGAAAATGCTCAAATATAATATCATCAGGAGTATCTCGAGATTGATATAATTCTTGAAGTACGACACCTCTTTCTCGTTCAAGTTCATCTTCCGGAATTAATGAATTAAGTAGCATATCTGACAATATATCAATTGCCATATTCTTATCTTCTTTTAGGAATTTAACATAGTACGCTGTTGTTTCTCTTGCTGTATATGCGTTGATATATCCGCCCACTGACTCAATCTCATCAGCTATTTGCTGAGCGGTTCTGTTTTTTGTTCCCTTAAATAACATATGCTCGAGAAAATGAGAAATTCCGTAATTAGAGGAATTTTCGCATACCCCGCCGACTTTTACCCAGTATCCCAGAACTATACTGTTCAGATTTTCCATGGTTTTCGTTACTACTCTGAGACCATTGTTTAACTGTGTTAATTTTACGTTTTTCATTTTCAGTATTTCTTTCATTTCCGTTGATTATATTATCATTTTTTATTGTACTTTGATCAATTTTAATCTGATTAGCTGTTTTTGTTTCAATTTTTGCAGATTGTTTCTGTTGTAATAATTTAGTGGCACATGATAGTTTTCTTTTATTTTCAGCTATGTATCGTCTTTTTGCTAATTTATTAAAGGAACAGGTTAATAACCATTGTACCAGAGCGTCTCGCTTTTTCGCAGTTTTCCCTCCTACAACAACTGCGATAACTCGATCTGGTCCTTTTTTCGCTGTCACCGCTATATTATAACCGGATGCGTTTACGAACCCTGTTTTTAAGCCATCAACGGTAATTCCGCCGTTTTCTCCCAGTAAATTGTTATGATTTTTATGATATTGACCCTTATAATAGAACCCTTTTGTTGAAAATATGGGAAAGAATTCCGGATATTCAAAAATAAGTGCTCGTGAAAGTCTTAGCATGTCTCTTACCGTCGTTAATTGTGACGTATTTTTCCAACCTGAAGCATTGCAAAAGGCTGTTGAATACATTCGTAATCGTCTTGCTTCTTTGTTCATTAAAGATACGAATCTCTTTTCTGAGCCAGCCAAATGTTCAGCAACGGCAACAGCAACATCATTTGCCGATTTTGTTACCAGAGCCAATATAGCATTGTTTACCGTTATATATTCTCCCTGTCTAAATCCGATTCTGCTTGGCTTTTGAGCGGCAGCATGTGCGGAAATTCGGATTTTCGTATTTTGTTTGACTCTTTTTTCTTTTAATGCTTTAAACAATAACTTTAATGTCATCATTTTTGTCATTGACGCCGGTTGAGTTCTAACATCCGGGTTGGACGCATACAAAATTTCGCCCGTTTTTATGTCCATTACAATTGATGCTTTTGGAGGTGTTTTTCTTATTATATATTTTTTCTGTTTACAATCGCCGTTGGAAATAAAAAGCAAAACAACAAATAAAGATAGAAAATATCTATAAAACACAAAAATATCAACAAACTATATACAAAAAAAATCCCTCTCCCTTTTAAGAGAGAAGGTTATACAAAAAAACAATTACTTGCATATCAAGAAGTTTTTATTCCAAAACCTTGATAACGACTCTTAAATTTAGCTAATTGTCCACCTGTGTCTACCAACTGTCTGACACCAGTCCAAGCCGGATGAGATTTCGAATCGATATCCAACTTCATGACATCTCCTTCTTTACCCCATGTGGACTTCGTTTTAAATGAAAAACCATCTGTCATAATTACGGTTATTTCATGATAATCTGGATGTATACCTTTTTTCATAAAAGCTCCTAAGCAACATTGCGAAACGCATAATACATAACATTTAATCACATTTCAAGCAAGATAACTTAATTCGTATTATTATTTTTAACAATTTATTTTCAATGTAATATTTTATAAATCCTCCATAGATGATATTTCCGTTTTTTTATGAGAACGCTTTAGTAAGTAATCGTTGTTTATGATAATGATGTTGTTCTTGCTATTTCTTTACGATGAAAATTCTGATCAGTGAGATTTTTGAGATTCAGAAAGTTCGTAGAGTTAAAAAATCGGAAAATAGAATTGAACGAAAAAGTGAGCACGGATTAACGAAATATTAAGGATGATGTGGTATATCAGAGAAATGAAGCAATAATCAGGAGATCTGTGATGCGAGACACAGGTATAGACAATGGCACTTGTTGTCAAATAAAAA
>JAFUZX010000130.1 GCA_017476405.1 Alphaproteobacteria bacterium
TCCCTTTGATTCTGAGGCTGCGCAGCGATATTCCGATCGAGCTGTACAAATCATACAAGCCAGTCAAAGCAATGAGCGAATGCCTTGTATTTCAGCTGATCCAAGCTTTTTTAAGTGCAAAATGTGTGCTTTCAGGAATGAATGCAGAAAAGATAATTAACGTTGATAAAACACTGAGAGATGAGGCTTTTCCTTGTCTCTCTAAAGGAGGAATTTTTCATGAAAAGAGCATCAAATTGGTTTGAAAAGATATATGAAGATATAATTTTTGACTATTTTAATATTACATTATTTACTCATATTTCAGTATATTATATATATTATTATACTTATTTATATCTATATATCTTATCTATCTGTACTATTTATATTACTATAGAGTGTGTTACGTTTCTTAGTGCAACAATCCAAAAATTATATAATCGATTACACAATTAGCTAAACCGAAAATGTTTACGAAGGACGGCGATCAGCTTCGCATTCTGCTCATCAGCAAGGGCTTTATTTTTGCGGGAAATTCGTTATCGAAGCGCAAACTTTTTGAATACATTGTCAGTTCTGTACCGAAAAAGGAAGTTGCCATCGCCTCGCGCATTGGATTTTCAGAAAATGTCTATGTCAGACCGGATTTAATTATCGGAGAAGCAAAAGAGGAAATAATTTTAGATACCGCGATTCAAGACGATTCTTACGGCTCTTCTGGAACTTTGCAAGAATGGAACGATTTAATCGCACGTTGGTGCATCGGAAATTCTCGCTTAATTTTTGCGATAAGTTCTGCTTTTGCAAGCATTTTGCTGCAACCGTGCGATATGCCTAATTTCGGCTTTAATTTCGTCGGAAACAGTTCATCAGGAAAAACCACATGTTTGAATATTGCGGCTTCAGTCTTCGGAAATCCGAAATATGTCGTAACTTGGAAAGCCACTGACAACGCAATGGAAACGATCGCTTTCAGGCGCAATGATTCGCTGCTGATTCTTGATGAATTATCAGAAATATCTCCGTCAAAAGCCGGTGAAGTTGCCTACATGCTCGCCAATGGTCAGGGGAAGAAAAGACTTGATAAAGACTGCAATGTTCGCGAAACACTATCTTGGCGATTGATTTTTCTTTCAAGTGGTGAAGTGGATTTAAATTCGCACATGGCGGAAGATAGTAAGACATCTAAGGCAGGGCAAAAGGTACGATTGCTTAATATTTCTGCCAAACCATCGAAGGAAAGCAATGGTATTTTTGAAAATCTTATGGGTTTTCAAGATAGGGCTGAATTTTCAGATTATCTTCGAGGTAAAGCATCGAAATATTACGGAGTCGCTTCGATTGCTTTCATTAAAGAAGTTCTGAAGTATCAGTCAAGTATTAAGAAAATGTACGAGGAGGAATTTCAGAGACTTAAAACCTTATATTTGCCTGTAAATGCTGAAGGTCAGGACATGCGAGCATTTGAGCATTTTATGTTTGTCGGATTCGCTGGAGAGTTAGCAATAAAATACGGTGTTATCTGTTGGAAACCGAACACTGCTTACCAAGTGGCCGTTGCATGTTTCAACTCTTGGCTTGAGGATAAAGAAGGCGTCGGAGACGATGAAAATCGCCAGATTCTGGAACATGTAAAATCATTTTTCGAACTGCATGCTCA
>JAFUZX010000131.1 GCA_017476405.1 Alphaproteobacteria bacterium
ATGGACGAATACGACTGTAGGACTGACTTGGGAAGAAAAAGGCGATGCACCTGATTGGGGTATTCTGTTTGATCGCAGAGAAAAATATAAAATCGGAGTTGTTCCGAAAGGCGGATACGTTTTAACAGTTGGAGTCGATGTTCAAAATGATCGCCTCGAACTTGAAATCGTTGCTTGGGGAAAAAATCGAGAAAGCTGGTCTGTCGATTATCGAACAATTTACGGCAGTCCGACTTCGCCTGAAGTTTGGAAGAAATTATCTGAAATTGTGAATGAAAATTTTGAAAGTGAAGACGGCATTTTTCGAAAAATAAATATGCTCGCGATCGATTCGGGATTTTCGACTCAAGAAGTTTATGCTTGGGTACGAACTCAATCGGTTCACAACGTCATGGCGATAAAAGGAATCGATAATTCGCTTGTACCTCTGAATGCTCCAACCAAAGTTGACGTAAATTTTCGAGGAAAGAAAATCACAAACGGTGTTCGACTGTGGAAAATCGGTGTTTCGATGATAAAAGGCGAATTCTACGGCTGGTTGAAACAGATTCGCAATGAAGACGGCTCAAGTCCGCGAGGTTATTGTCATTTTCCTGAGTACAACACCGAGTATTTTAAACAACTGACCGCTGAGCAGCTTGTTACGAAAATCGTGAAAGGATATCCGAAGCGCGAATGGCAGAAAACACGCGACCGAAACGAAGCACTCGACTGCAGAATTTACGCCAGAGCCGCCGCAATCGCTCTCGGCATCGACCGTTGGACAGATCAAAAATGGGAACAAATTTTCGGAGCAAAAGAAAAAGTCGAAAACGCCAATTCACCTAAGAAAAAATCCAGACCGAAAGTCGTGAAAAGTAGGTGGATGAAATGATCATTTATTATGATTTTATTTTTTTAAATATTTTGTACTTCGTCCACTGCCGATTTTTTGAATATCTCCGCTTTTAATCATTTGACCGAGAACAGCTTCAATTGTTGTAAGACTGACGTCTGGAAGTATTTTTATAATGTCATTTTTTGATATCGGAGTGAGGCTATTAAGCACGACCGCCTCTATTCGATGTTGTTTTGTGATTTTTTTACTGCCGATTACTGCAAATCTTTTATCAAGTTCTTTATAGCATGAGTAAAGAGTTATCAAAAATTCCATAACAAAAGGGGCATAATCGCTTTTTGTTTCATGCCAACCAATGGATGATTGAAATAATGCATTGTAATAATTACCTTTTCGATTGTTTATTTGTTCTTCGAAAGAGATATATTTTCCGACGTCGAAATCATTTTTATAGAGCAACAACAGAGAAAGCAATCTCGAAATTCTGCCGTTACCGTCTCGAAACGGATGAATACACAAAAAATCTAATATCACACATGGAATTAGCAAAAGCTGATTAATGTTAGGATTATCCCTTGCGTCCATGTAGGCTAATATGAGTTGCTGCATTTCTTCCGGAGTGTCGCCAGCAGATGTCGGATGAAAACGTACTCGCCTCATTCCTGTTTTGGCATCCTTTTCAATAATGTCGTTATCTTCTGATTTATATTGTCCTGCGTATTCGTAGCTCGCAATATTTAGCATAATTGCATGCAATCGTTTTATGTTCTCTTCATTGAAAACAATGTAATTATAATGTTTGTGCACTTCAGCGAGAGCGTCTCGATATCCGGCAATTTCTTCTTCGTTATGGTTAAAAGGAGCACTGCTTTTGTTGACGATTTCTCTGATGCGTTCGTCAGTGGTAATAATTCCTTCTATTTCATTAGAATGCTTGATTGACTGGATCTGGGCGACAACTGCAAGCTCTGTGTAAACATTCGCGAAATCTTCCTGCCTATTCCGAGATAAAACGCTGAGAGCATAGATATTACCGACAATATCAACGAGCCGAGCTGGTAAAAAACTATTTTCTAGGAAAGAATAATCAAATTTATGCATATAACACCTCTTTTTTGCATACAATTTAGCATGTTATATGCAGTAAATCTATATTTATGCATAAAAAAGCGAAAAACTTATGCACTAGATAAAATTTTTAAAAAAAATGAATTTTTCCTGAACATTTTTTCGAGAAAAACTGAATAAGTATATGTAGCACGATGGTGTTTTATGTATACGCAGGAATATTTGGAAGCAGTAGAAAAAGCGATTTGCGATTTACAGTCAGGGAAGCGAGTGACTTCGGTTTCTTACGGAGACACGCACGTTCAATATGCGACTATAAATCTAGATGAATTGCTAAAACTTCGCAGCCAAACAAAAGCCAGTCTTTCGGAATCAAATTCTCGTAAACGTCAGGTAATTTTCTCGACCTCAAAGGGGGTTCAATGATAAAGATCGCTGATTTATATGCGGGAATCGGAGGTATTCGACTTGGATTTGAACAAGCTTTCGGAAAAGAAAATGTTGATTGCGTTTTCACCAGCGAAATCGATAAATATGCGGTCATGACTTATACCGCAAATTTCGGAGATAAAAACATCTTCGGCGATATAAGAAGAATTTCGGCGACTGAAATTCCTGATCATGATATTTTACTGGCAGGTTTTCCGTGCCAATCATTTTCTGTCGCCGGATTAAAAAAAGGATTTAATGACGAGCGCGGTCAAGCATTCTTTGAAATTGAAAGAATTTTAAAAGCCAAAAAGCCGAAAGCCTTCTTACTTGAAAACGTACCTAATTTAAAAAGCATAAATAACGGTGAGATTTTTCAATTTATGCTAAGACGCCTGGAAGAAATCGGGTACAAAATCAATTATGAAATTCTGAGTGGCAAAGATTTCGGCGTTCCGCAAAACAGACGGCGTTTGTATATTGTCGGCAACCTAGATCACGACAAAGTTTTTCAATTTCCGAATCCGTCAGGAATAAAAACTCATGTATCAGACATCATAGAAAAGGACGTTGATGAAAGTTACTGCCTCAGTGATCACAGATGGAATCATATTCAATCTCGCATGAAATGCGGTTCAACAGGTTGGTGTTCCTATAAAATTTTCGATGAAAATGAGCCTTATACAACAACATTACTTGCTCGATATCTCAGCCATCCCGAAAAAATCATGCTGAAACATCCGACAGGCAATCCGAGAAGACTGACAGAAAGAGAATGTGCAAGATTACAAGGATTTCCCGACACGTTTATCATTGACAGAGTACAAAAAACTCAGATGTGCAAACAATTCGGGAACAGCGTTTGCGTGCCTGTAATCAGAGCAATTGCAAATCAAATTAAAAATACGTTTTTTACGGAGGATTGTTGATGAACATCTTCCGATCGATCACAAATTTTCTGAAGAAAAAATCAACGGCAGCTTACGATGGCGCAGGTCATGGAAAGCGTCTCGGAAATTGGCATCCTTCGAATTCGTCGATCAATTCTCTTTTGGCTTCGAGTCTTGCAACGTTAAGAACTCGCTCTCATGATATTGTGCGAAAAAATCCCTATGCTTTGAATGCGATTGAAGCGATTGTCTCAAACTGCATCGGAACGGGAATCAAACCTCAATCTAAAGCAAAAAATGCAGATTTTCGCAAAAAGATTCAAGAACTTTGGCTGAAATGGACAGATGAATCAGACGCAGCCGAAGTTTGTGATTTCTATGGCTTGCAAGCTCTCGTACTCCGAAGCGTTATCGAATGCGGAGAGTGTTTTGTTCGAATAAAAATCGACCAACGAAATTCGACAGTACCTTTAAGATTGCAAGTTTTAGAAGCTGAACATTTAGATTCATCAAGAGACGGCCCTTTACCTAACGGAAATGTCATTCGTTCGGGCATTGAGTTCAGCAAAAACGGCAAGAAAGTCGCATACTATTTATATAAAGAGCATCCGGGTGATTCTTACTTTTCAGCTTCGAGCAGTGTTCGACTTCCGGATCAGGAAATTCTGCATATTTACAGACCGCTTCGACCTGGACAAATTCGCGGTGAACCTTGGTTATCAAATGTTCTTTTAAAACTCCACGAACTCGATCAATACGAAGATGCTGAACTTGTTCGCAAAAAAACAGCGGCGATGTTTGCAGGATTTGTGACTCGTTTAGATCCTGATTCTGAGATATTCGGAGAAAAATATACAAACGATCAAGGCGTTGCTTTTGCAGGTTTAGAACCTGGGACAATGCAATTTTTAGATCCTGGAGAAGATGTAAAATTCTCCTCGCCTGCTGACGTTGGCGGAACTTACGAAGCTTTTATCAAACAGCAACTTCGAGCCATCTCAGTCGGCTTGGGAATTACTTACGAACAGCTTACAGGCGATCTTTCTGGAGTCAACTATTCTTCAATCAGAGCAGGTTTGCTTGAATTTCGCAGAAGATGCACTGCGTTACAACATAATTTAATGGTCTATCAGTTTTGCAGACCAATTTGGAACAAATTTATTGAATTAGCAGTACTTTCAGACGCAATTGACGTACCAAATGATCCTACTTTTCCGCTCGTGAAATGGATTCCGCAAGGATTTTCTTGGGTTGATCCGCAGAAAGAGCAGAAAGCGCAAATGGAAGCAGTTCGCTGCGGTTTCAAATCAAGAGCCGAAGTTGTTTCAGAGCTTGGATACGATGTTGAAGAAATAGATACTGAAATTTCAGAAGACAATAAACGCGCTGACAGCTTGAATTTACAGTTCGACTCAGATTCTCGAACAATTAAAGATCAAAAGGAGAGAGATGATTCAGAAGCTATTGAATAAACCGCTGTTGTTATCTCCGCAAGGTCTTGAGTCAATCAATGCTGTTGAGTGGTTGCCGACTGAAATTGCAAATTCTTTGAACTATGAACTTCGAAACGGCGTTGCTGTTATTCCGATTCATGGCTTACTCACAAAACGAACTGAATTTTTTTCATCTCTGATGGGCATGACTTCTTATGACGATATTTTTTCTGCGATTTCGGATGCGATTGACGATGAAAAAGTCGAAAAAATTTTGCTTGATATCGACAGTCCCGGTGGTGAAGTCGGAGGTTTGTTTGATTTAGTTGATTTTATCTATGACATCAGAGAGTGCAAGCCGATTTTTTCTGTTGCAAATGATTACGCCTGTTCAGCAGCTTATGCAATAGCATCAGCCACAAGTCAGGTTTTTGTAAATCGCACTTCCGGAGTTGGAAGCATCGGAGTAATCGCAACTCATCTTGACGTCAGCGAAGCCGATAAAAAAGCAGGTCTGAAATATACAACTATTTTTGCAGGTGAAAAGAAAAATGATTTGTCACCTCATGAACCTTTGAGCAAAAGCGCAATTTCAGATTTGCAAGAGGAAGTAAACAGACTGAACGGCATATTTATAAAGACAGTTGCGCGGAATCGTTATTTATCTGAAGAAGATGTTCGAGAAATGCAAGCAGCAACATATTTCGGAGAAAATGCTGTTAAAGCAAAGCTTGCGGACGAGCTGAGCAGCAACTCTTTTTACGACCTCAGAAAATATGGAATCGATTTTGAAAATATATCTAAGTTGAAAATGAAAGGAGAGACAATGACTGAAGATATTGAAAAAGCCGAATTAAATGGAGTTGAATCGCAGATCAATGAAATTGAAAAATATAAAGCTGAAATTCTGGAAATCACAAAATTATGCAAGCTCGCAAAGGCTGAAAATAAAATTGCGAAATTCATTATGGATGGCTTAACGCCTGAACAGGTGAAAGAACAATTACTGTCTATGCAATCACAAAATGAATCAAAAGAAATCGTTAGCGCGATTTATCAAAAAGAAACTGTTCAGGAAAATCCTGTTGTGGCAGCAGCAAAAGCGCGAATTAAATAAGGAGAAGAGAAATGAGTATGGAAGAAAACCACAGACTTGGTGATCTTTTAAAATACGAAGCCGATAAAAATTACTGTCGAGAAGTTATGACCGTAGCCAGCGGACAAAATTTAAAAATGGGAACCGTTGTTGGAATTAAATCAGCGACTGAAGAAATAAAAAGCGTATCAATCTCAGAAGAAGAAATAGACGGAAGCGATTCTGCTTTTGGAGTTTTGCTTGAAGATGTTGACGCGACTTCAGCAGCTAAAAAAGCTCTTGTAATTGCGCGTGATGCAATTCTTGCAAGTGATTACATTGTTTTTCCGAATGATGCAACGGCAGATCAGAAAAAGAAAATTACAAAAGATTTAGAAAAGCGCGGAATTGTAATTCGCCAATCAGCTTAGAAGGAGAAAAAATGATGATAAATCCATTTGAATCAGATGCGTTCAGCATGACGTCTTTAACGGAGTCGATCAACATTCTTCCGAACAATTACGGAAGATTGGAAGCCATGAATTTATTTCCGCAAAAATCAGTTCGAACTCGAAACATTGCTGTCGAAGAAATGAACGGCGTTTTAAATCTTTTACCGACACAGATTCCGGGAGGCAATGCGACAGTAGGAACTCGCGGGAAAAGAAAAATGCGCTCCTTCACGATTCCTCATATACCGCATGACGATGTTGTTTTACCTGAGGAAGTTCAGGGCATTCGCGCTTTTGGCTCAGAAACTGAGTTGCAAGCAATGGCGAATGTCATTACAGATCACCTTCAGAATATGCGAAACAAACATGCGATAACTCTTGAACATCTTCGCATGGGTGCATTGAAAGGAAATATTTTAGATGCGGACGGAAGTACTTTATATAACTTGTACAATGAGTTCGAAATAACTCCGAAAACAGTAAATTTCGCGCTCGGAACAGCCGGGACAGACGTAAAAAAGAAGTGCCTCGAAGTCGTTCGACACATTGAAGACAATCTTTGCGGTGAATTTATGACAGGCGTTCATTGCTTAGTTTCTCCAGAATTTTTCGATGCGCTTACGTCTCATTCGAAAGTGAAAGAAGCCTACGAAAGGTGGCAGGAAGGAGCAGCTCTCAGAGACGACATGCGTTCAGGATTTACTTTCGGCGGAATTACTTTCGAGGAATATCGAGGACAAGCGACCGATCCTGACGGAAATGTCAGACACTTCATTGCTTCGGGCGAAGGTCATTGCTTCCCTGTCGGAACATCACAAACTTTTGTGACATATTTTGCTCCTGCCGATTTTAATGAGACCGTAAACACGTTAGGACTTCCGATTTACGCGAAACAAGAACCGAGAAAATTCGACAGAGGCACAGACTTGCACACTCAATCGAATCCGTTGCCGATGTGTTTGCGCCCCGCAGTTTTGGTGAAAGTTACGGCGAGCTAAAAATGTTCAAAGAAGCACTTGAAACCGCAGTTAATGATATGTTCGAACACCTTGGGCAAGAGGTTGTTTTCAAGCCTAAAAAAGGTGAAACGAAGTCATTGATTGCGGTAATCAAACAGCCCGAAAATCCTTATGAAATCGGAGAATCTCAAATTGTAAAACAAGTTGCTGAGATAAGTGTAAGAGTTGCTGACGTTAATCCGAAAATCGGCGATGTTGTCGAAGTGAACTCTAAAAAATACAAAATTTTTGAAGAACCTTTACTCGAAGCATCAACTCTAATTTGGCGGTTTAATGCAACATTGGTCGGAGAATGAGAATGAATGAATTAATAACGATAAATTATGAGAATGACAAACCCATGGTTAATGGAAGAGAGCTACACGCTGCTTTAGGAATAGAAACTCGTTATAACGACTGGTTTCTTCGTATGTGTGAGTACGGTTTTATTGAAGGAAGAGACTTTTACTCTTTTTTGAGTAAAACTAACACCGGAGGGCGTCCCTCAACAGATCATCAAATATCAATAAACATGGCTAAACAGCTTTGTATGATTCAAAGAACGGAGATTGGTCGGAAATTTCGCGAATACTTCATCAATATCGAAGAAGCATGGAATAGTCCAAGCGCAATTATGGAAAGAGCGTTAAAAATTGCTCACAAACAGGCATTGGAAGATCGTAACCGTATAATGCAATTAGAAGAAGATAAAGAAAATCTTCAAATATCTCTTAATCAATCTCTTCAGTACTATACGGTGGCTAAATACAATAAAGAATTTCACAAAAAATGGAATCTGCAAGAATGTAAACGAATCGGAAAAGCTCTTACTATTTTTTGTCAGAACAGAGCTATTAGAATCAAGAAATGTGAAACTAATGATGAGAGATCCGGGACAGTCAACAGTTATCCTCTAATGGTTTGGAAGGATTACTTGGGAGAAAATTCTTGATGAATGTCTCAGTCGATAGCCAGATCAAAAAAATTGTTTCGGATTTGAATGTGTTTCCCGATCAAGTTCAACAAGCATCGATTTTCGCTTTGAATCGAACGGCAGAATGGATGAAAGGCACGTTAGCAAAGGATATTTCAGCTGAACAACGTATCAAACTAAAGCTGATTCGAGATCGAATTTCTATACAAAAAGCGAACAAACAAAATCCGCAAGCGCAGTTGTTGTGCAATTTCAAAAGCGTATATGTGAAAGATTTATCGAATGTGAGACAAACTCCGACAGGCGTTATCGCAGGCGGCGTTATGTATCCTCATGCATTCATCGCAACCTTAAAAAAAGGCGGAAAACCCGGAGTTTATCGAAGGATAACGACAAAAAGATTTCCTGTTAAGTCTGTAACAGTTTCAATTTTTGATGACGCAAGCCGAAGAGTTGAAACTTTAATCGGAACAGAAGCGAAACAAGTTTTCGAAAAAAGATTTCTGCATGAAATAAAACGAGCAACGGGAGCGATATGATGAACGAATATGCTTATCTCACAATTTATTTGGTCGCTAAATTAAATAGACTTCCGAGAAAATATTTTAATAAAAAGCGATTAATCAACACGAGCAATGCAATGGAACTTGAAATTATCAAGGCTTTTGATGCTAACGATGGTGAAATTAATGCTTATCACATCGATGTTTGGAGGCATGAGTATCCTGAGCTACGATATTCGGAGTGAACAATGATAGAAGATTTGCTTACATCCATAAAGAACACGATTTTAGCTGATGAAAATTTCAAATCATGTTTGATTTATCCAGATGCACGTGGAGAGATCATTGCTCCGGCTGTTTTTCTTGAAGTCGCAAATTACTCGACAGGAAATGATCCCGCGACCGGAGAATTATCTTTAATTGCAAACATCGAAGCACGAGTCGTTGTTGATTCGATTTCAGAAAATGCTGAATTAATCTGCCAAAATTTTGCGTGTCAAATTGCGAATATTGCTCATCTCAATTCTTTTGGTTGCCAAGTTTCACCCGCAAAAATTTCGGGGATTTCCAGAGATTCATTTAAGCCTGATTTCGATCCTTATATTTGCTGGTTAGTTGAATGGTCTCATGAAATACAGTGTGGTGAATCCGTTTGGACAGAATCAGGATTACCACCTCACATTTTACATATTAATGATGAGGTGACGCATGATTGAAAGTTTTGCATTTTCGGAAGTTGTGAGAAAATTAGCGAACCTAATTCGCATCGGAAAAATTGCAGAAATTGATGGTGCGCAAGTGAAAGTTCAAATTGGTCGAGTAACGACAGGATGGCTGCCGATAATTTCAACAGCGGGAGAAACGATTTCTTGGACTCCGATTTCAAAGGACGAACAGGTTGCGGTTTTCTCACCTTTCGGAGAATCTGCGCAAGCTTTTGTTCTCAGATCAATTCATTACAATAATTATAAAGCTCCTAACGATAAAAATTCAGTATCGCTAAAAACAAAATCGGACATTAAAGTCGAGGGCGATCAAAAATTTTCTGCAAGTGCCAAAAACGGTTTTGAATTTTCTACAGGAAATGCGAATTTAAAAATTTCAGACGGAACTATCGAGATTTCTTCGGGCGACACTCATATAAATATGTCATCTGATTCGATTTCTTTATCAAACGGAAATGCAAAAATAAAAATTTCATCTTCAGGCATTCAATTAAATTGTACTTCTTCATCAATTGATGTTTCTGGCGGAAATATTTCGCTTAATTCAGGTTCGATTACAACGAATCCGCCTCTGTGTAAATGTTTGGGAGGTTTGTGATGCGCGGAATGAGTAATATTTCAGGAAAATATCTCGATGATTTAGAGCATTTGAAACAGTCGATTATTGATATTCTCACAACTCCGATTGGCTCAAGAGTTATTTGTCGTGATTACGGATCAAATTTGTTTCAACTTACAGATCAACCTATTAATAGAGACCTTTTTCCGAAAATTTATGCGGCAGTCGCTGACGCAATCGATAAATGGGAGCCGAGATTTAAAGTTGAAAAAATTACGATCAACTCAATCAAAGAAGGACATATTATATTGTCTCTCATCGGACTTTACAGAATCACGCAACAAAAAATTTCATTGGAGGATTTGGTCATATGAATCTATCTGACTTAGAAACTCCGCAAATTATTGAAGAACTCAGCTTGAATGAA
>JAFUZX010000132.1 GCA_017476405.1 Alphaproteobacteria bacterium
ATACCGAAGAAGAAATCGAAGAATTATCGGAAACAGTTTCAGATTTAGAAAATCGAGCTGTACATTTACATTATTCAGTAGAAAATTCGGAAATCCAAAATATTTCAGCGAATCGATATTTGGTTGTGAATCAAAACGGAGATGGTTTTGAATGTTTGGATGGCGGAGGCGATGCAGGCGGATTTTCAGGTCAATGTTCAATTAAAAAAACAAATGAAAATTTCAATACTGCTTGGGGAAACATTTTAGAAATTTCGAAAAACGGAATGACGCCTCAAGAAAATTCCGAAACAAGTCAAGGGAATGAATCACATATTTTCACTGACGAGACAGAGATCAAAAATGACGAGCAGCTACCGAAAGTAGAACTAACGAATTGTCAGGCGAAATCTGATTTAGAATCTGCAAACAATGAATCTGTAATTTTTTGTAATGAACCTGAAAAAATTGAACAACAAATTCCAATCGCGACTCATGAAAATTTTGGATTAGTGAAAATCGGAAACGGTTTTATAAACGATTCAGGAACAATTTCAGCTCAGATAATTTCGAAAGCGACAACAAATGACTTCGGAATCATAAAAGTTGGAGATGGTTTACAAAACAACAACGGAACAATTTCAAGAGACGAATTAAATTCTGCGACATTTTCAAATTTCGGAGTTGTAAAGCTCGGAGAAAATCTTTCAATCAATCAAAGCGGTGAAATGGAGATCGATGACATGGCGAATGCTACTACAATTTACAATTTAGGGAATGTAAAAATCTGTAACGACGGAATCGTTGAACTGGAAGAAGAAACTCTGCAGTATTCATACATTTCTTGTTCTTTAATTATACTTCTTTCTATTAAAATAATTATAGCATGTGCTCAATATTAAACTATAAGATGAACAGTTAGGCGAACTCTTTATACTAACGCCACAAATCTCTGCAAGATATTTTCTAACAGCTCCGCAAAAAAAATGTACATATTCTTTTTTTTCTTTTTCCTTTGTAAAACAATCAAAAATACTGCGATCTCTTCTCAAAAATAAAACGAATAAAGCATTTTCCAATGTATAACTCGGATATTCTTTTGTCATATCATAATTATCATTGTCTCCGAATAATTTTTCAAAATTTTTCACACATCCTGATAAAGTAGCTTTCCCTGGAACTATAAGACTTAAGCGCTGTAAATCATCTTCAGAAAGAGGATTAGAAGCTGTTTTATTTACAGTTTGAAGGAGTTCTCCACCTTCTTTCATTTGTGACTTTATATTTTCTCCATTTATTTTTGAAAAAACATCCTGAAATATAGAATTGTTTGAAAAAATCGAATTTACTATAAAAAAACCACAAGCATTTATCCAAGAAAAAAGTGTATTATAACTAACTTTTCCTGAATTTAACGTTTCAAAAGACGAAACTTCTTTTTTATCGTAACACGCATTTGCTTGAAGTTTAACATAATCATAAACTGGATGTTTTTGCACAAAATCAACTTGCGATGCAATAACTACATTGCTTGTACAATTCATAAAAATAATAGCAAAAACAGATAATTTTATAATTTTTTTCATTTTAAACATTCTAATTATTTTAACTACCTAATTGGTTAATCCACTTTCTGGTATTGTCATATCCCTCATCTATAGCATGTTGCTCCTTTGTTAAAGCCTTAGCCGCATCAGCTTTCCAAGTATTTTTATACCATTTAAAGCATGCGCTAGGAACAATTGCGCCTAATTCTGTAATAAACAATACGCTTCCCACAATACTAGGAACTGTACTAGTTATTTCAAGATAACTTGAAGA
>JAFUZX010000133.1 GCA_017476405.1 Alphaproteobacteria bacterium
AAAAGACAGCCAGAGAATTTAAGCGACAAAGAGATCTTGTTGAAGCTGAATACAGAGCACAAATGCGTTTTGTTCAGGGGGAAGGTTTTTCAAAACCAGCTCCAATAACAGCTCCTATGGTAGGTATTCCGGTTTCTATTGAACAAATAAACTCTCCGGAGAACCGTTTGGAAAGGTTAAGACAGCAAGAATTAACTAAAATCGGAGAGGATGACGTTCAACGATTCGCAAGATTTATCCCGGTTGTCGGCCCTGCGATAGATTACTCTTATGACAGAATTTCAGGGACTGAATTTGCTGGAAGTTTGGGTATCGATGCTGCCTCAACTCTTGCTTTAGGCGGAATGCAAAAGGCTGGCGCAGGTTCAAAAGCTGCTCTTCAGGCGCAATTCCAAAGGAATTTGTATGCTAAATTTAATCAAGCTCCTTATAATCCTAGAACCTCTCAAAATTTAGCATCTCGATTACTGGGGACTGATGAATTTACAAGAACAACCGTTCCTGGACAAAGTATGCCAAACGTCAGACTTGCTGGACAGTGTAAAGAAAGAATTGTCGGCACCGATCCTTTAACTTTTGAACCTATTATTCAACGAGTTGTATTTGATCAACGAGGATTCCCTATATTTGATCCTTATATTCCAGCAGAAGTTAGAATAACTGGTAATTTGTCCAATATGAGTTCGACAGCTCACATGAGATTAGCTACTCAACAACTAAGAAAAGATATTTTAGAAGGTCGTGTAGACTCTAAACTATTTAATGAAGTACAATTAAGAAAAATTATGGAAGGAAGTTCAAGAATTCCTGGATTTACTTGGCATCATCATCAAGAATTTGGGCGAGTGCAATTAGTGCCGACGGATATACATAATTGGATTAAGCACGTCGGTGGGAATGAGTTATGGGGAGCGAGAAAATGACTGATAATAGCGAACTTAATGACTATTTAGCTATAGCTGACAGCGACTTTTTATCTAAAAATATTAAAATAGATCGCAATGGCGATAAATTATCTTTAAGTATAATCAGGTTATTTGAGCAATACTATAATGTAAAGTTGCCTCGACTTTATGTTCGTTTTATGAGTCAGCATAATGGTGCAACTATTGAAAACAACATTTTTAAATATGGTGATTATACAGATAGCGTTTATTTCAGTGAATTCGGCGATGTGATATCGCTGATGGAATCAATACGCTATGATAATGAGCATGGATGTGATACGTATCCAAATTTATATATTCCTTTTGCTGACGATGGAGGCGAAGGTATCTTATTTTTTGATTATAGTAAAGATCCAAATACTACTGAACCAAGAATTGTTATGATTATTGAAGGAAATGAAGAATTTGTAGCCAATTCCTTTGAGGATTTTGTCAAGTCTTTATCGGTTGATCGGAGTAGTATAGAGGATCAGTTAAATCAAATAGAAAAAGAGTTAAATTTACAACTGCCCGAAATGTATAAGGAGTTTTGTATTGAGTATTGTACGAGTAATTTTAATAAAATGTTTTGTTATAAGTACTATAAATTAGAATTTATTTTCCCTGGTAAAATTTTATGGAGCGTATGTGATTGGAATAAAAATCGCTTTGAAAACATAATTCCTTTTGCATCAGATAATGATGATTTATTTTGTTTTGATCTTACTAAAATTAGAAATGGGAAAATTCCTATTGTCTTCTGCAACAGTAAATCTGTTTTTAATATCCAAGTTATAGCTGATTCATTCGAAGAATTTATAAATATGTTGCATGAATCTGAAGATTAAGGTTTTTAAGGAGCCCCGCCATGACACAAAAACCGTACAAAATTCACATACCAAACCGAGGCGATCTCGAAGTTGTTGTTCATGGCTTCAAAATCGGCGTGATCGATCGCAAACGCATAACCTATCTTGAATACAGAAACGGGAAATTTCTCATGCAAGAGGTCGGTGAGCATGTATTTGACCGCAGCATCTTCCGAGTCGCTACAAGAGAAGACATTAACAGGGATGAATTTTTCGAAAATAAACACTCTCATCCCTCTTTTTTAACACTAAAATTACCAGAAAGCTGGTTTGTAGAATTATAGAT
>JAFUZX010000134.1 GCA_017476405.1 Alphaproteobacteria bacterium
AAAATAATCGTTTGATAAAATTCGATATTGTCGTCGCCAATCCGCCATTTTCACTTGATAAATGGGGTGAAGATAAACTTCAAAATGATGTATACAATCGTTTTTGGCGTGGTAAGCCTCCTAAATCGAAAGGCGATTATGCCTTTATATCGCACATGGTTGAAACCGCTATTCCTCAGAAGGGGCGAGTTGCCGTTATAGTTCCTCATGGAGTGTTATTCAGAGGTTCTTCGGAAGGGAAAATTCGTCAACATTTCGTGAATGAAAATATTCTTGATGCAATAATAGGATTGCCGGCAAATTTATTTCAGACAACAGGGATTCCAGTTGCAATAATGATTTTTGATCGTTCCAGAGAAAAAGGAGGAGCAAACGAATCTCGCAAAGATATATTGTTTATTGATGCAAGCAAAGAATTTGTAGCTGGAAAAGCGCAAAACACTCTTTCAAATGAAAATATAGAAAAAATTGTCACGACATATAGAAATCGGAGTGAGATAGAAAAATATTCGGCGAAAGTTTATCTCGAAGCGATACAAGAAAATGACTATAATTTAAATATTCCGCGCTACGTTGATACTTTTGAAGAAGAAGAGGAAATCGACATTAAAGCTGTTTGCAAAGAGCTTGCTGAAGTAGAAAAATCTTTGGCCATAAGTTCCGAGAAAATGCAAAAATATCTCAAAGAATTGGGAATAGAATAAGGAGAAAGTAATGAATGAAATTTTAGATGTATCTTCGTTGGAAAAAGCAATTAAAAGCTTAGATGAAGCACTAAAGGAATTAAAAAAAGACAATCGATCATTTATAAAAGACTCAGTTGTTCAACGTTTCGAGTATACATATGAACTATGTCACAAATTTTTTAAGAGATATCTGAAAATTGCAGCACCAAGCATGCAAGATCTTGATGAAATGCCCTTTCAATCATTAATCAGAACAGCAAACAAAATGGGAATGTTCTTGAGCGACTTGGAGAAATGGAAAAATTATCGAAATGCAAGAAACATTACATCACACACATACGATAGTGAAAAATCTGAAATAATAGTTGCAATAGCTCCTGAATTTTATGAAGAAGCTGTGTATTTTTTTAACAAATTGAAAACGAAATTGGAAGAAATAGGATGCCAATAATAGATATCGAAAAAAAACATCTCGATTTAGTAAAACAAATACTGAAAAAGGTATTGGGAGAAAATTCAGATATAATTGTTTTCGTCTTTGGCTCTCGTATTAAAGGAAATGCTGAAAAATTTTCGGACCTGGATTTAGCCATCTTCAAAGAAGGCAAAAAAGTTCCCAAATTAGTTGCTGAATTGCTGTATGAATTCGAAGAAAGCGATCTGCCTTTTAAAGTTGACGTGATTGATTTGAATGATGTTTCGGAAAACTTTCGAAAAACAATTGAAAAAGATTTAGTGAAGATAGAATACCAAAAAAAGATTCCTGAAGGATGGCGAGAAGTTAGGTTGGGAAAATTATGCAAATCAAAGCCTGATTATGGTTTAAATGCTCCTGCCATAAATTATAATCCTTTGTTACCATTATACTTACGTATTACAGATATTACATCTGATGGTTTATATGATCAAACAAATGCTGTATCTGTGGAATATTATGAAACGGAAAAACTATTATCGAAAAACGATTTTTTATTCGCAAGAACTGGAGCAACTGTAGGAAAGACATATCTTCATAAAGATGTTGGGAAAAAAATCGCGTTTGCAGGATATCTCATACGTTTCGTAATTGATCAATCAAAAATAATCCCTTATTTTTTGAAACTTTATTGTCAAACAATATATTATTTAGATTGGGTGCGTATTTATTCACTTAGAAGCGGGCAGCCTGGTATTAATGCTGAAGAATATTCTAATCTTATAATACTTCTTCCTCCTCTTTCTGAACAGATTGCGATTGCAAAAATTTTATCGGAATGGGATCACGCAATAGATCTTGTTTCTCACAAAATTGAATTAAAAGAACGCTTAAAAAAAGGATTGATGCAGCGATTGCTGACGGGGAAAGTGCGTCTTAAGGGATTTGATGGAGAGTGGAGAAAAGTTAGATTAGGAGAATGTTTAAAGATAAAACATGGAAAATCTCAGATAGAAATAGAAGATATTCATGGGAAATATCCTATACTTGCAACTGGAGGTGAAATAGGGAGAACGAATGATTATCTATATGACAAAGAGTCAGTTCTTATCGGTAGAAAAGGTACAATTAACAATCCAATGTATATTGAAACTCCTTTCTGGACAATAGATACTCTTTTCTATAGCCAAATAAAAAGCAACAGTAATGCAAAGTTTTTATATTATACATTTCAAGCAATAAACTGGTATACTTATAATGAAGGTTCAACTATTCCAAGCCTTAGCGCTTCAACAATTATGAATATAAAAATACTTCTGCCCTCTCTTTCTGAACAAACTGCTATTGCCGAAATTCTTACAACAGCGGATGATGAAATATCGCTTTTGAAAAAACAATTAGATGCACTAAAGCTGCAAAAGAAAGGACTTATGCAAAAATTATTAACAGGTGAATGGTCAACAAAAGATATTAGGATGTAGGAATGTTATCACAGAAATTTGGTAAATATTTAGTATATGCTGATGAGTCAGGAGATCATTTACAATCCGGTTTGGATATGATGACAAATCTAGGTATTGTTTTTGCTGGAATACGTGATGTAATTGATTCAAATATAAAGACTGCTATTACAGAAGCTAGACAATATCATGTTGATTTGACA
>JAFUZX010000135.1 GCA_017476405.1 Alphaproteobacteria bacterium
AAACGATTATTTTCTACCAATTTAGGATCGTTCAATGTATCCCCCCATTCGATCTTTGCGGAATCCTCTCCATGCAGAAACATATTCATGCGTGCCATGTTATAAGTAGTGCCCGTTTTTTCCTGTCCATACAAAGAATAATTTTTTGTACCAACCTCTTTTGCTGTAAGAAGCAGTAAAGAACCTGAACCGCAAGTCGGATCACAAATTCTATCACTTGATTTCGGTTGAGCTAATTTTGCTAACAGCTCAGAAACTGAATGGGGCGTAAAAAATTCTCCTGCTTTTTTTCCCGCATCAGAACCGAATTTTTCGATCATATACATATAAGCATTACCAAGGATATCATTGTCTACATTTTGCAAATCGATTTTTGCGAAGTCGTTAATGATTCCACGAAGCATTTTGTTGCGTTGACTGGTTTGACCAAGAACGGCCTGCGAATTAAAATCAACGGTGAAAATATCTCGAAGCTGTTGAGAATTGCAATCAGCAATTTTATGAAGCGCTTTATTTATTATTTCTCCAATATTTTCCTCATTTTGCTGTTCAAATATATCGTCAAAAGTTGTGCCTTCAGGAATCTTAAAGCGAACGCATTCCAATTTAATTTTAAAAAATTCTTCATTTTCTTTATAACGTTGTTTTAAGAGAGCTTTTTCTTTTTTGTATTGATCTGAAAGATACTTGTAAAACAAAAATGAAAGAATGTAATCTTTAAATATTGAAGAATCTACTGTTCCACGACTGGAATCTGCTGCTGCCCAAAGCGTTTTATTAAGTTCATCTTGAGATATTTTTGTCACTTTAATGTTCTCCTATTACATAATCAAAAATTTTATCCAATAGTATTGTATGTTTTTTTTGTAATTTTCGCATATTAAGACGCTCGTTTGAAAGTTCCGCTATTTTTTTCTGCTTACTTAAAGATGGCATTGGAATTTTTAGATTTTTTAGCTCATCAGCGTTAATTACATTAATTCCAAAACTACAAGAGTGCATTCTTGTGAGTTCACGATATCCAGAAAATGAATTCAAATAAGTAGCAATATATTCGGGAATCACTACTGAGGAATTAAGTATAATTCTCAAAAATGAAGAAGAAGCAGCAAAGTTTTGGCCTATGGGAGGCTTATAAACAACAGCTCTAAATTTCCCTCGTGAAATCAATAGTATTTCGCTGTCATTTATAAAATGTTTTGCAGGATTCGGAGAAATCGTTGTACTCCATACATCGCTAAAATCGATACAGTCAAACTCGTCTATATCCTTAGGTTGAATTATCCGAATATTGCCTTCTAACCTCGCTAAAGGCGGTCTTTGCAAAGAGTAGCCGAGTCTTATATTTGCAATTTCTTTTAGTTTTATGAATTGCATTCTGTTCTCACTCTAAAAACACTATAAATAATTATAGTATTTCTTAATTTAAAAGCAATAGCTGATTTTTGCTATTTATGGGAAGGCAGTTAATGCTTATAGATTTTTTAACTACAACCCGCTACCCCGATCGAAAGTTGCGGAAAATTTAATCGTATTTTAATGAAAATCTCAGCATCGCCTCTGCGCAGCCGTTAGCAAATCGCAATCGTAAACAAAAACCACTAAATCAATAATGCTGCTGCCACTGTCTCCAGTT
>JAFUZX010000136.1 GCA_017476405.1 Alphaproteobacteria bacterium
GCTGTCTCGTCTGTATGTCATGTTACTTATTCCTCCGGTTTATATTTTCGATATCAACCATCGTCAACGTACACCAATACGCACTATGACGTGCATATTGTTTAGTCGTCTACGTCTCCTAAACTCCTTTTCGTGTTTTGATCGAAAATCCTTTAATTTCGGCATTTTCGATGTTCTTTTTCTTTATTATTTGCCGTACTGTACTTTTTTTGTTGCAATTATTAAAGTTTAATTAGACTGAAATAAGACCAGTTTTTCGGCAATTTTCGCTTTAGGGAAGACAATGAATTCCATCCCACACTACGATTCATCAGAAACAAGACGGAAAGTGCTGTATATGCTAACCATGAGCGCGTTGTCCGATGTGCCAAGAAAGTTGCCAAATATCTCATTCACTATTCTTCCGATTTCGAGATTGTCGTTATCACAGATTTTGTTGCGCTTCCACACATTACTTTTACGGATAATCATACAAACAAACGGACCGCTCATCTCAGAAATTATGTCTATTCCAGACTGATTTTTCCAAATATTCAGAGAAGCATTCACGTAATTCATGATCGTATAATTCTCTTGCATATTCTGTTTTTTATAAAATCTTTTGAACGTTAACGGTGTGAAAATATGCAATTCCGAGTCGTAAAAATCTATCTTGACTGGCATATTTTTCTGGTAATAATACGAGAGAAAATGATCAACATTCTCATCATTTTTTTCGGTTTGTTTCTCTAATTTTTCTAATGCACATCGTGTTGATAGCGCAATTTTTTCTGATCGAAAAATAATATCGGAGAGATCTTTCTCTGATAAATCCGAAAGCCTCTCCGATTCATTTTTATTATCAACTATGTTTTTTATTGATCCGATTTGTGATTCGATTTCAGAAATTTTATTCAAACAATATGGAGTTTCAAAGTCATTTTTGTGCATCATAGAAACTCCAAGCTACATCATCATTTCGCGTTTCAACGACGCGATATCCTGTAGAAGAATTTTCATCCAATTCACAAATATGTTTGACACCGATGTTAGGAATTTTAAATGCATGATCAGAATTTTCCATCAATACGATTCTGACAATAGAATCTCGCATCTCAGAATCGTTGATACGCGGTAGATTTCTCATCAATTCAGCGTAAGCATTTTCCATATTTTCAGGCACAGAAACGAGCTCATATGTCATCGGAATATCATCACCTGTTTCTTCAGAAACAAACGCGATATCCCAAAAATCAAGTGGCGTAATAAAGTCTTTACTTTCAGGAAGCATATCCCCGACAATCCAAAGACAATCGATTACTTTTCTGAGTTTGAACGAAACGGTATCCTCGATATCCAAACTTTTTACTATGCTTGAATTATCTGTCGAAAAAACATTTATTTTTTCTCCGATTCTGAACGGAGCTTTATAATCAATCCCATTCCCAAACTTATCATTTGAATGCATCCGATATGCGGATTTTGTCATCGCCCATCCACTTTTCGACATTAACAAATAACCATTGCGCTGAACCGCTTTGAGAATAGACATCGCGTATTCGTCACTTGTTACGGTATCCGGGTATGCATTTTCAAGAGAAATGATAAGAAGGTCAATTGGGACGATACTGACCTTCTTCATAATTGTCCTAATAAAATCTGAATATTTTTCTAAATTTGAAATCATTATTTTTCCTCACTTTCCCTGACTTCAATCACAGAATCATCATCAAAATCAAAAATATTCGTCGTGTTTTCTCCAATCAGATTATCGTTATTTATGAAAATATCATCTACATTCGGAGACGCTTCAATATATTCGTTCATAGCTTCTAAAGATTTTTTGTTACTTTCTTCCGCAGCTATTTGAGATAATGTCTGCTGATCAGTCGCAATGAGCATGTGTTCGTTTTTACTCGCGATAAATCGCAAATACACTCTGTTTTTCGCTGCTATGAATAAACAATTTCCCGGATCAAATCTCTCAACTGCGTTCTTTTCGTTATCGGAAAATTTAATTACACCAGTATCTTCAATAGCATTGATATCAGAGAGTTTCATATTCATAAGAAACAATGCAGAGCAATTTGAAATTACTGCATTTCCTGCATTACCGGCCTGTAAAATATCTGACATATTCTGCGTCGCAAAACACACACTTCCACTGTATGCACGAATAATTTTTGCAATTTCCATTGAGTAATCCGCTGCGATCGGATTAAACGCCATTCTCCACCACTCATCGATAATTAACATCTTTTTCCTAGTACGGCTTTCTCTGATCTTAGACCAGGCAAAATCCATCGCCAGAAATATTGCGATCGGAAGAAATTCAGCATCGTTCTTTTCAAGTCCGAAAACAATAAAGTCGTTATTAACATCGACATTTGTCTGTCCGTTGAATGACGCAGCACTTCCTGATGTCAGCATCAGAGCAAGTTGTTTAAGCTTATTCGTGGACTGAGGATTATTAAGAATAGTCTGTTTCAAATCCTCAAGGATTGGCATCTTTTTGAATCCGGTTTTTTCTTCATTCCAAAGAGAACTGTTGCTCGAATCTATTCCGAATCTAGCATAGGTTTCAATGATGCAATTCTCGAGTATTGTACGTTCATCGAATTCTAGTTTGCCAGTAAACATCTGAGAGAACCGAACAAGCATATTAACTTTTTCAGCCAAATATGAAACTGTTTCGGAAACGCCATCAATCAATTCTTGTTCACGAACTGCGTTCTGATCGCGCATAAAGATTTCCATTGGATTAATTCTTGTTTCGGTATTACTTTTCGAAACGCTGATAAATTGTCCACCTAATCCGTTACATATTCTTCGAAACTCATGTTCTTTTTCCGGCGCTAGTATGATAACTGGAATTCGGGAAAGTCTCGTTCGTATTGCCATTAGCATAAGCGCATACGTTTTCCCGGCACCAGACTGTCCGGCAATGAAAATATTTGCGTTAGGAAATCCGGCAGCTCTTGAGAAAAAATCGACCACAACCAGAGAACCTGTTGATGTATCATCGCCAACATAAATTCCTCCGGGATGATTCATTTCGAACGACGTAAACATATAGAAGGCCGCCGCAGTTTCAGTCAAAATATTCTGCTTTGTTTTGCTGAAAACATCTCGATCAATGTTGCACAACGGAAGTGTTGAATTAAGACATGCTTCGTTTTGCATTTTCATTTCGATCAAATCGACATCCTGTTCTTTACACGCAGTCATCACAGCATCAATTTTTCGATATAGATTATTCATGTCGGTATCGCTGATTGTGATAATGACACTTACATCATATGCATCCTGTCCCGACAGCAATCCATCACGCAAATACCTTGCGGAACGATATGTAGTCTGAGCAGCTTCGAATGCGTCAGTATTATCGTTTTCATGCACAATGTCAGCTGTCGCATGTCCGAGTGTACGCTTCAAACTTGACTGGATATCCTTCTCGATTTTTTTCATATAGACATCTATATCAACACCGATATCCTGAGCCACAAACATATGAAGCCATCCCGGATAAACATATGGATTATATCCGTTTGACGGAATACAGAAATATTTATAGTACGTATCA
>JAFUZX010000137.1 GCA_017476405.1 Alphaproteobacteria bacterium
AAACCCGCAAAATCATTCCTTTCTTACTCTTAATGATTCTTCTAGTCTTTATAGTTTCCTATCCAAGGTATGCCGGAGTTTAGTTATTTTATCTTGAAAACTAAAGTCGGAGTATGACCAGGTTCTTTATACCTGCCATAATCTAACTCTGTAACAAGTTTATATTTTACTAACCAATCAGGAATAGTTTTTTCAAAACCGCTACAAGACGTACGTCTTGACGACTGCATATAATAAACATTTTCATACTCCAAAGAAAGTTCGTCTAATTTAGCAATAGTCTTATCTTCCGCTGCAAGATCCATATTATATAGCTCTTCTACATATTGATTATTATATTTAAGATCGATATTATGGTCGATTAAGCTATCAAACATCATATTATAAAATTTAACGTCCTTATTTGTAATTTGAGAGCGTGTCGCAACATCTATTTGATTATACGCTGGAAAATCACCCTCAACAATTACTGAATTTTCTGGCAGACTATTTATAAATTCCGCATTTTCCTTAGAACTTGTAAACGGTAATTCCAAGTCAGAAAAAGCATTAACCATCGCATGCGGAATAGTCATCATCGTAAGAATAACCATAAAAACAACCGACGGATTTCTTATATGAAGTCTCAAGAACTTTATAATTTCAGAAAAATTTAAAATCTTAGAAAATACATTTTCTTTTTCTTTTTTTGGTTCTAATGTAAGAATCCATGCCGAGATTATAACAAATAGTGTTAAAATTGAACATTTCTGCTCAAATGTCTGGTACCCCCTATAAATTACTCCCATTACAAAGAACCAAAAGGCAAAACTAACTATGGCATAAACAGCAACTTTCACATTTTCAGATAATAAACTAACGATAAATAAAACCATAAATACGATAGCCATAATATTTAGAACTGTATTATCTAAGCCAAAAATAGCATGCTCAATACTTGAAGATAATGATAGCTGTAAAACCATATTATTCTCAAACGCCGCACCTGTCATAATCGCCTGGTTTTTCAAAGAACCAAAAACCATAGGAAGGACTGTTACTACGCTCAATCCAAGCGGAACTAATATTTTTAAAATGTTTAAAATAGTCTTTCCTATCTTGCGTTCTGATTTTATCTCCTCTACTATAAATCCTAAGCTTAAAATTCCAAGTAGCCCATACATTAAAAAATGTGTTTGTGCAAGAAAAGCTAACACTAAACCATAGATCAGAGATCTTTCATGACGCTTATTATAAAAAATTCCAATTAAGACTATCGCAAGCGGAATCAGACAATAATCTCTCGCTATTACCGGGTTGTAGTAGAAAAAAGCATTCGATAAAATAAATATTATTTTCACAAAAAGATTAAACGGCGCAAATCTCACAAGAAGAAAAACTGCTAAAGAAACGATTACAAGAGAAATAATATTTAACGTAATAACCGGAAAATTGTTTTGAGAAAACGGAGCAAGGATTATTTCCCAAAGTAACGGATGCGGTTCGGCATCATTTAGCTCATAGATATTTCCTAAATTAATCTGCTTCGAGATTTCCCAAGGAATAGCCTCATCACTCCAAATTTCATGATTTAAAAGAAATGGAATCTGACTCAAAACAAATAGCCCAGTAATGATTAAAGCAACAGCTGTTTTATGGTTTTTACACCAATTCCCTATCCTCTGAAAAAACGAAGAAATTTTCTTCATAGACCTCCTAAATACTAAATATATTATACCACAAAAAAGCAAGCTTTTTTGCTTGCCGGCCTTAGCATGGTAATCTTTTGCTTCGCAAAAGCTTTCCACGCTTCGTCGATCAGCAACTAAAAAAGCAAGCTTTTTTGCTTGCTAATCTCCTTACGTGGTGGCGGGGGTTGGATTTTAACCAACGACCTTTTGGTTATGAGCCAAACGAGCTACCAG
>JAFUZX010000138.1 GCA_017476405.1 Alphaproteobacteria bacterium
CCGCTACCCCGATCGAAAGTTGCGGAAAATTTAATCGTATTTTAATGAAAATCTCAGCATCGCCTCTGCGCAGCCGTTAGCAAATCGCAATCGTAAACAAAAACCACTAAATCAATAATGCTGCTGCCACTGTCTCCAGTTGCAAAATCATGAAATTTGCCGTCTTGTACAGGGTGGATTCTTTCTGCTAATTTTTTTGTATTCATTGTGCTTTTTTTTGCATCTTTTAAAGATATTTCTGGATATACTCCCAACGCTAACAATTTTTCTTTTCCGGCGTAAGTATATTAGCTATTTCAAAATATACCCCAAAAAGTACTCCTTTTTATATACAGCTTAAGCTGTTTTTATTGAGGTATATCTGGACTACATAAAAATAAAAATACTATATGTTCATTTTTCAGATTGTCTATAGATCAACATGAATCTTATTAGATTAACAAAAACGTAAAACTGGCGGAAGGAGAGGGATTCGAACCCTCGGTGCGTTTACACGCACAACGGTTTTCGAGACCGCCACGATCGACCACTCTGTCATCCTTCCATTTGATCATACCAAACAGAATGTACTGTGAAATGGTAGCATAAATTTTTGTTTAAGCAAGAATCAACTATAGATTTCTGTATTGATTGAATTTTTTAAGAGATGTAAAAAATATTAAAATTTACGACTATTAAAATTAGTAATTATATGATAAAAGTAGCTCATCAAGTTACAAGCATGGATTTTCTATGAATAAGGAAGTAAATGAAACACCGAAAATGCCATTAACCGTCTGGGTTCTTGGTGCGGTAAGCTTTTTTTCAAATTCTGCGGCAGTTGTTATTACCGCACTTACGCCGGAGTTTATTATACACGTGCTAGGATCTACTGCGGCTGTTTTAGGATACATTAGAGGTTTTTCTGAAGCTTTGTCTTATCTGATAAAGTTGTTCTCAGGAGTTATCAGCGATTGGATGGGTAAGCGTAAGGTTTTGATTCTGTGGGGGTATTTATGTGCCGCTTTTGCGAAACCAATGTTCGCTCTTTCTCATGGATTAGGATTATATGTTTCAGCGCAATTACTTGAACGAATAACTAATGGTTTACGAGACACTCCGCGTGATGCGCTTATAGCTGATTGTACTCCGAAAGAGCTTAAGGGAGCGGCATATGGTATTCGTCAAACAGGAGCTTTCGCAGGATCAATGATTGGTTCCATTGCTTGTTTTTTTGTATTGGCGAATTTTAAAGGCAGCTCAGCTGACAGTATTCGTCTTGTATATTTGCTTGCGTCTATTCCTATATTTATCGCTGTTTTGCTGATATATTACGGTATTAACGAACCGAAGATTGTAGGACTTCAAAAAAGGAGAGGTTTTCCGATTCGCAAATCTGATATTAAGGAGCTTGGCGGGAATTTCTGGTTTTATATGTTCGTTTGCTTTATTTTTATGTGCGCAAGATACAGTGACGCATTTTTGGCTCTTAGAGCGAAAGAGTTAGGACTGGATTTGAAGTATATTCCGTTGGTTTTGGCTGTTATGCACTTGTTTAATGCTCTTACTTCAAGAATCGTAGGATCATGGTCTGATCGTCGTGAGAGAAAAATCTTTTTAGCTTTTGGTTTTTGCATGATGTTAGCTTCATGTGTAATATTAGCATTAGCCAAGGATATATGGCATGTATTTGTTGGGGTTGCTATATACGGTATTCATTATGGAGCGACTCAAGGGACATTTTTTGCTATGGTTTCAGATTACGCTCCTCCGCAGATAAAAGGGACATCTATTGGTATATTCAATTTGATTTGCTGCATAGGAATGTGTATTTCTAATGCTCTTACAGGTAATTTGTGGACTATTTCAGGAGCTGAAACCGCATTTACGATTAATGCGACTATAACATTTCTTGCTACTATATGCGTTCTGTTTGTAAAAGCAAATCACAATAAGGATAGAATTGAAAATTCAGAAAATAATAGGGTATTAGCAAAATGAAAGAAGAAACGAGGAAAATTCTTGAGACTATAGAGAATAGTTTATCTTTACTTCGGAGGTTTCTTTGAACCTGCCTCATTAAAAGCAGAAATTCAGAATATCTGTAAAATTATCGAATCTGAGGATTTATGGAGTAATCAGAATCGAGCTCGTGAAATATTGAAGAAAAAGTCTCAGCTTGAAGGGGAATTAGAGCGTTTTGAAAAAGCTGAGTCGCAATTTCTAGATTTGAAGACTATGCTTGAATTAGCAGAATCTGAAAATGAGACAACAATTGTAAATGAAACAGAAAAAGAGCTGAAGAATCTTTGTGAATATGTAAAAGTTTATCAACTGGAATGTTTTTTTTCAGGTGAAGCTGACAATAATAGTTGTTATTTGGAAGTTCATGCCGGAGCTGGTGGTACGGAAGCACAAGATTGGGCACAAATGTTATTGAGAATGTACTGTCGTTGGGCGGAAGATCACAAATATTCTATTGAAATAATAGAAGAAAGTATTGGCGAAGAGGCAGGGATAAAATCAGCAACAATAAAAGTAGATGGTATAAAAGCTTATGGATGGCTTAAAAGTGAAGCCGGAGTACATCGTCTTGTTCGAATTTCGCCATTTGATTCAAATGCTCGTCGGCATACAAGTTTTGCGTCAATTGGTGTTTATCCGGTTTTTGATGATTCTATAAAGGTTGAGATAGCGGATAGTGATTTGCGGATTGATACTTACAGAGCATCAGGTGCTGGTGGACAGCATGTTAATAAAACGGAGAGTGCAGTTCGAATAACTCATATACCGACGGGAATAGTTGTACAATGCCAGACAGATCGTTCTCAGCATCGGAATAAAGCGATAGCATTTGATATGTTACGAGCACGTTTATATGAGCTAGAATTAAGAAAAAAGGAAGAACTGCAAAATACAGGCGATAAAAATGAGATAGGATGGGGACGGCAAATCCGTTCTTACGTTATGCAGCCGTATCAGATGGTAAAAGACTTGCGCACTGGATTTGAAAAAGGGGATGTTTCCTCTGTTTTAGATGGGAAAATAGATGAATTTTTGCAAACTTCGATTAGCGCAAAAATTGAAGAATAAAATTTTAGGTTCTAGACTAGATTAGAGCGGATAATATCCGAGATTAGTCAACAACAATGTGGAAATATTTTGGAGATAACAATTAAAACCTCTCTCCGCTTATTTCAGGTATAGGTTGATTTTTTTTTCAAACTTTGATTCCACTCTTCCTTCATACTGTTTATTATTATCATGATGTATCATAATAATTTAGTAAGATATTTGTATTTTACAAAAAGTAATTTTTATGATATTTATATAGTTATAATATTTTGATAGAAGATAAAAGAAGAGGAAAATATGTTTTTTCAGCGAAAAATGAATAGGTACGCTAAAAAAGCATTTATTTCCTGTATCATCATTAGTATGCGACCCAGCATTTCATAAGTAAAATAACTATACAATAATAAAATGAACATAACAGTCTTTTATTGGTGAGTTTTTTACATCTTTTTTTTACAACATTTATAAAATTAAGCTAAATAGAGTTTAGAGACGTTTTTTTACAGAAAAATTACGTTTTTTAACCTATAGACAAAACATACTGGAAATATTACCATGATTAGATTATCAGAGATAATTGTATTTGCATTCTATTTATTGCTCTTATTTGCGATAGGAATATTTTTCTCACTAAAATATAAAAACAGAAGTGAAAAAACGTATTTTTTAGGTAATCGCCAAATGGGAGCATGGGTTACGGCATTATCGGCCGGTGCTGCGGACATGAGTGCTTGGGTATTAATGGGATTACCTACAGCAATTTATGCCTTCGGACTTGAGAAAATTTGGATATCAATCGGTTTAGCGATAGGATATACATTAAGCTGGATTTTTGAAGCCCCAAGATTACGTCGATTTTCTATCGTCGCCGCCGATTCAATTACAATTCCTCAATATTTAACACATAGATTTTTATCAAAATCTCGAATACTTCAAGTAACTTGCGCAATCGTATTTTTGATTGCATATACAATTTATGCAGCATCAAGTATAAAAGCATGTGGAACACTCTTTAACACAATAACCGGAATAGATTCAACAATAGCTATGTATCTTGCTGCTGGTGCTATTGTTAGTTATACTTTTATTGGCTGTTTTTATGCTGTTTGCTGGCTGGATTTCTTTCAAGGCATACTTATGTTGGGTGCTATGTTAATAGTACCGATCTTTGCTGCAAATTCTTTAAATGCTTCAAATATGCATACCGTTTCTGGTGGATATTGGAATATCTTTACCAATTGGAAAGAAATGGTGTCAGGTTTATCATGGGGATTAGGATACTTCGGTATGCCGCACATTATAATAAAATTCATGTCGTTAAGATCTCAAGAAGAATTAAATAAATCTGCGAAAATAGGTATAGCCTGGAGCGTAATTATTATTACTTTCGCTGTATTAATAGGTGTCATAGGACGGATACTTTTGGGGTTTCATGATACAATCAATGAACCTTCTCTCGTTTTTATTGTTACAGTCCGAACTATTTTTCCGGGAATAATTTCAGGCATTTTGCTTTCAGCTGTACTTGCCACTTCAATGAGTACCGCTGATAGTCAATTACTGGCAGCATCATCAGCTTTTGCGAATGATATCTATAAAACAATTATCCGTAAAGATAATGCTTCCGCAAAAGAATTGTTATGGTGTGGTCGATTCGTTGTATTTGTGGTAGCTCTTTTTGCTCTTACTATTGCGATTTCCCCGAATAGCGGCTCAATAATGACCTTAGTACAAAACGCTTGGGGAGTTTTTGGGGCTTCATTTGGACCAACAATTATGCTGAGCCTTTATTGGAAACGTTTTAATTTTTGCGGAGCTATCGCCGGAATAATTTGCGGAGCAATTGTAGATATTATATGTCATATATACTCAGTCGGAATTTATGAACTTTTGCCTGGATTTATCGCTAGTCTATTGGCCTCTATTTTTGTAACAATTTGTTCTGAAAAACCATCTGAAGAAGTCAGCAAATTATTTGATGAAGCTACAAAATAAACTTTTTTTGTTATTTTTCTGTGGATTCTAGATAAGTACTTTTATATCAGATACATGAAAGATCAGAAATGTCATGAAGAATGCTTGGATTAGGTTTCTGAAGGCTGGATTTTACAAAAAGCGAATGAATTATTATGCAAAATAAAAGAAAACATCTGTTTTTATCGTTTGCCAAAATCTTTTAAAGAGATTATTAAAGATCGTAAGTAACTATAGCATTAGAATAGTGAAAAGATTAGGGAACTGTTTCTATGAAGTATGGAATTTTAATAAGTTTATTTTTTATGATTATGAATAGCGTTGCGATGGATGCAAAAGTCGATTGGGAAAGTGAATATAAGGCGTATGCCCAGAGGCGATGTGAAGCTTATTCAGGAACGGAACGAGAAATGTTGAAAGAATTAGCGGATGTAGCAGTTCAAAAAGAAAATCCTCAACGCTACGAACTTGTTGCTCAGCGTTTAAAAGAAATATACGAATATAGCGACAAAATAGAAAAATGCTATAACTTTTTAGGATGCGCTATTGAGCTGCTTAATCCCAGCAAAACAATTCATCTCGATTTTGACAAAAATAATTCATCAGTTTACGATATCTATGAAAAAATAAATTATCGAGTTGAAGATGGACCTTCAGAAGAGGATTCCGATATATAGTAATATTTAAAACATGTTCTAGACTAGATTAGAGAGGATAATTTCAGAGATTAGTCAACAACAATGTGGAAATATTTTGGCGATAACAATTAAAACCTCTCTCCGCTTATTTCAGGTATAGGTTGATTTTTTTCAAGCTTTGATTCCACTCTTCCTTCATACTCTTTTTGATTCGAAATACGATTCGTATACTTCGATTCCTTCTGCTTCAAAATATGTGTATGTTTAATATATCTGTTTTTCATCTGTAAATCTTAGTATTTTCGCTTAGATTATCTACTTAATCTGGTCAAAAATCTTTTATTCTTATCATATTTTTAATATATTGATTTGAAGAAACGTATTTTATAAACTCTTTTATGGCGATAGCGTGATAATACGTTTAGTGTTAATCTCAGTGGCCTAAATAAAAGAAAGGGAACTGCCTCTGTATCGATCGTGGTCGGTATATTGTGGTGCCCACCTAGGAGTTCTGGTCACAAGCAGATCTCTAGCTGACGATTATCAGGCTCGCCTTTTTGTTTGTTATATTTTTAATTGAGAGTTATTTTTATTTGTTACCGTTTTTCTTAGTAAAGGAGAGTATTTAACTTGTTTCAAGAGTTTATACAACAGTATGGTTATTATGCTGTATTCCTTTTTGCGTGTATAGAAGGAGAAATAGCGGTTTTGACCGCTGGTTTTTTATGCCAACATGGATTGATGTCATTGAAATTGGTAATATTATTTGCGTTTCTCGGAACATTTATTACAGAACAATGTCTGTTTTTTGTCGGTAGAATATATGGAACGAGAATTCTGCAAAAATATCCAAAAATAGAACAGAAATCAGTAAAAATAATAGCATTTTTGCGAAAATATGATGCGGCGTTTATTTTCGGATCTAGATTTATATATGGTATAAGAAATTTCAGTCCGATTGTTATAGGAATTGCCGGAATAAATCCGATAAAGTTTTCTTCGTTTAATATACCGGCGGCATTTATATGGTCTGTTGTAATTGCCGGAGCTGGGTATCTTTTTTCCGATGCTATTGAAGTGGCAAAATCAAATGTTCAAATTATAGAGATAATCGCTCTGACTGTTTTGATAGTATGGTTTGTAGCTTTTCTATTCAAGCGACAGCAAAGAAGAAAAAATAAGTTAATGTAAAAGATAATCATTTCCGCTAATTTTTTGTTACTATAAAATTAAGCAGAATGTCGTGTATTTATACGTTAAATCTAAAATGAACGACATCTCCGTCATTTATAATATAATCTTTACCTTCTAAACGCATTTTTCCAACATTTTTTGCGCCTAGTTCACCATTGAATGTTACATAATCGTCATAACTTATTATTTCTGCGCATATAAATCCACGTTCAAAATCTGTGTGAATTACTCCGGCCGCAACTGGAGCTTTTGCTCCTTTATAAACTGTCCAAGCATGCGCTTCAGTCGGTCCTGCAGTAAAAAAAGTTATCAAATTAAGTAGATTGTAGCCACCTCTTATTACTCGAGATAATCCAGATTCAGACAAACCAAGTGATTGAATATATTCTTCTTTCTCTTTTTCATCTTTTATAAGAGCGATTTCAGATTCTATTTCTGCTGAGACAATAACCATTTGAGAGTTTCTGTTTTTTACTAGCTGTTCTACTTGTTTGGTTAAAGAATTTCCGGAAACAACATCATTTTCATTGACATTACAAACATATAGAACAGGTTTTTTCGTAATAAGATGTATTGAACTTGCAAAATTTTCCTCATTTTCAGTTAATTTTAGTTGATTAAGCATTTTTCCGCTTTCCAACCATTCAGTTGCTTTTGCTAAAAAATTCTTTTCTTCAGTAAGCTCGGGATTGTTTTTCTTTGATATGTTTGATAGTCGTTTGTTCAGACTTTCTAAATCTGCGAGTATTAACTCAGTTTCTACAACTTCGATGTCTCGGATTGGATCTATACTTCCATTTACATGGGTTATATCACTGTTTTCAAAGCAACGTACTATATGTAATATCGCATCTGTACTACGAATATGCCCTAAGAATTGATTACCTAATCCTTCACCGTTACTTGCTCCTTTCACTAAACCAGCAATATCAACGATTTCTATTTGTGTCGGAATTATTTTTGCGCTGGAGGCGATTTCAGCTAACTTAAATAAACGAGAATCAGGAACAGATACTCGTCCGATATTTGGTTCAATTGTGCAAAATGGATAATTCATGGCTTGTGCTGCGGCTGTTTCTGTTAGCGCATTGAATAATGTAGATTTCCCGACATTAGGTAAGCCAACTATTCCGCAATTGAATCCCATGATAAATTCTCCAAATAAATTTAGTATCCTTCAGTAACGAAAGTATCAGATAGATGTGATTGTTAGTCAAGATTATAGTACGAATATTATTTTGATGACTTGATTCTATTCAAGAAGTTGATAATGTTTGCTATAATATTAATAATTATTTTTGGAGTGTCGATTATGTCTTCGAAGAATCCCTGGGAAACTCAGGATGATTTAAATCCATGGGGAAAAAAGAAAAAACAAACAGATGAGACTGATAATATTTTTTCTGATTTTATTGATGAAATAGAGAAAATTTTCGGTATAAAAATGAATAATCATAATAACGATTCAAATGATGGGAAAAAAAATGATAAAACAAATAAAAAAGTATGGGGATTAATATTAGGAATCGGAGCTGTATTATATTTGAGTTCCGGATTTTATCAGGTTCAGTATGATGAGCGTGGTGTTGTCTTGCGTTTTGGTAAGTGGGTTCGTACAGTAGGGCCGGGGTTACAATATGTTTTGCCGTATCCTTTTGAAGAAGCGATTTTACAGAAAGTTACAGCTGTAAAACAAATCGATATAGGTTCATTTTTTAAAAGTCAGCAAGAAGAAAGTCTTATGCTAACCGGTGATTCAAATCTTGCTAATATAAGCTTCAGTGTATTGTGGAAAGTAAGAGAAAATGCTGTAGAGGATTATTTATTCAATGCGAAAACGCCGGAAATTACAGTACGGGCTGTAGCGGAAAGTGTAATGAGAGAAATTGTGGGACAACAGCTTTTTTCGTATGTACAAACAGAAGGGCGTGGAGAAGTTCAGAAGAAGGTTAAAGAAAACTTACAAGCTCTTATGGATGAATATAAGATGGGGGTTGATATTTTGCGGGTAGAATTACAACGTGTAGAGCCTCCTCAGTCAGTTGTTGACGCTTTCAGAGATGTAGAGCGTGCGCAAGCTGAACAACAAAGTGAAAAAAATAAAGCAGAAGCTTATGATAGAGATACGAGAGCTCGTACAAGAGGGTTAGTCGCTGAAAAAATTAATAGTGGCGAATCTATGAAACGATCTATTATAGAAACCGCTAAAGGTGCTGTGGCAAGATTTTTATCAACTTATTCTCAATACAAATTATCGCCTGAGATTGTGTCTAAAAGACTTTATATAGATACAATGAAAGATATATACAAGGATATAGATAAAATAATTATTGATGAAAATATTAAGGCGGCATCATATCTTCCTTTAACTGATATTTTAAAGAAAAAATTACAAAATAGTCAGGAGGTTAATTCATGAATTCGAAAAAATTATTTACTTATTTGATATCCGTAGTGATTTTGTTATTTTTTTTCGATGGATTATTTACTGTGAATCAAATAGAACAAGTCGTTATTACACGATTCGGAGATCCTGTACTAGTCATAAAAGATCCTGGTTTGCATTTTAAAATACCATTGCTTGAGAAATTAGCGTTTTTTGATAAACGTCTAATGAGTGTGGAATTGTCTGCATTGGAGATAACTCTAGGAGATAAACGACGCATTATGGTAGATGCATTTGGAAGGTATAATATTGTTGATCCTTTAAAATTTTATCAAACGGTTTATAGCGAAAGAGGTTTACTTATTCGTCTTAATCCGATTGTTTTAGGAAGTTTAAGTAGTGTTCTCGGAGGTGTGGAGTTATCGGATTTGCTTTCTGATACCAGAATTTCTGCCATGAACAAAATTAGAGATGAAGTTAATAAAGCAGCTAAATCTTTTGGAATTAATGTAGTTGACGTAAGAATAAAGAAAACGGATTTACCGGTACAGAATACTGAGGCGATTTGTCAGAGAATGATTAGTGAGCGAGAGCGTGAAGCTAAAGAAATACGAGCGAAAGGTGTCGAAATCGCAAAAGTTATCAAATCTACGGCGGATAAGGAAAACTCTATAGCTCTTGCGCAGGCGAATACAAAAGTTCAAATGCTTATAGCTGAAGGTGAGGCGGAAGCTAATAAAATTTATATCGATGCATTTTCGAAAGATAAGGATTTTTTTGAATTTTTTCAATCTTTGAATGCGTATCGCACGACTTTTCAAAAACATAATTCGACATTTATTTTATCTCCCAAAGGAAAGTTTTTTCATATATTAAATGAAGGAAAATAATGCGAAATGAATAGTTATTTAAAATTTTTATTTGTTATAACATTTTGTTTTGAAAATGTAGTCGCTTTTACACCGTTAGCCGGTTGGGGAGCTGAACAGAAGTTAATGAATCCGGTTGTCGGTATTATTAGTGATTCAAATTGTGATATGTCTGATGAATCTAGTGTAGACAGAATAAGCGGTTCAGGATTTATTATTGATAAATCAGGATTAATTTTAACTAACTGCCATGTTATTGATGGTTCATCTAAGATAGAAGTTGTTTTTCATAATGGTATGCGTTGTCCGGTAAAATTGCGAGGAAAAGATAAGCAGTATGATACTGCTCTATTGGAAATCCCGACGGAAAAACTTCATGATGTAATCGATAAATTTAAGGGAGAATTACCCACAGTAACTTTTGATAATTCGGATATTGTAGAAATTACAACGCCTATTTTTATATCTGGTCATCCATTTGGACTAAATACGAGAATAGCAACTGGGATAGTCTCTTCAAAGGTTTCAAGTTTACCGGATCAAGTTAATAAATCAGATTTTAATGGGGATATTCCTTTCTTACAACTTGATGCGAGAGTAGAACATGGAGATTCAGGGGCTCCTCTCTTTACGTATGATTGTAAAGTAATTGGTATGGTAACAGTTTTTATGTCGGATGGTATGCAAAATACGGGTATAGGCTATGCAATTCCATCTAATCTTTTAAAAAAAATTGTAGATCAGTTAAAGGCATTTGGAAAAATTCATCGCAGCTGGATAGGTATTTCGACTGTCGCTTTAAGCAGAGAAGTAGAAAGTGCGTTAGGACTTGGAAAACGTTGCGGAATTGCGATTTCTGAAGTCGAAAAAAATTCTCCGGCGGCTATTGCGGGTATTCACGAAGATGATATTTTGCTTTCTGTTAATGATGAAAATATTACAGAAAATACAAATTCAGATTATATGCTTTCTAATTTACCATTTAATAAGTTAATAAAAGTAGTAGTTATGAGAGCGGGACATGAAATGGTTTTCAATGTTAGAGTCGGGGTAAAAGACGAAGACGATACAGCAATTTACCAAGAATCTTTAGCAAAAAAAGAAATTTCATATCAGAAAATTGATTATTTATCTGTTGGAGTAGCGGAATTAACCGCAGATTTGAAAAAACATTTTAATATTCCGGAAAAAATTAACGGCGTTCTTATTGCTAATGTAGGTAATGAATCAAGTAGAATGTCTGTTGGAAATGTAATTTTAAGCGTAAATCAAACGATAATATCTAATATATCAGATTTAACTGCTGAGATGCGTAAAATTACGGCATCAAAAGCGGATAAAGTTACTTTGCATATATATGATTCGAATAGACAACAGCATTTATATATTGCGTTTAGTTTGATTTATTTAAAACCGGCAGGAAAATAAACATATTCGAAGTATTTAGAACTGGTGTTCATAATTTTGAAGATGTATAATTTTTCATCTTTTATTATAGTGAGTGAGAGAAATTATGTTGTTAGCGTCAGATATACGCAATGCTTTTCTTAAATTTTTTGAGAAAAATGGTCATAAGATTATAGAATCAAGTCCTGTAGTCCCGCAAAATGATCCAAGTTTGCTTTTTACAAATGCGGGAATGGTGCAATTCAAAAATGTATTTACAGGATTAGAAACTAGAGAGTATAAAAGAGCTACAACATCACAGAAATGTATTCGAGCTGGTGGAAAGCACAATGATTTAGATCAAGTCGGATATACGGCTCGTCATCATACATTTTTCGAAATGCTCGGTAATTTTTCTTTTGGCGATTATTTTAAAGCTGATGCTATAAACTTCGCATGGACTTTTCTTACAAAAGAACTTTGTATTCCAAAAGAGAAATTACTTGTAACAGTTTATCATACGGATGAAGAAGCAAAAGAGTTATGGAAAAAGGTTGCGGGAGACATTCTTATTATTCCGATATCTACGGCAGATAATTTTTGGTCTATGGGAGATGTCGGACCATGTGGACCTTGTACTGAGATTTTTTTTGATCATGGAGCTGAAATTTCGGGAGGTATGCCTGGAAGTCCCAATGATTCCGGGGATAGATATACTGAAATTTGGAATCTAGTATTTATGCAATTTGAACAAAAGATTAACGGAGAAAGGATTCCTCTTGGTAAAAAGTCTATAGATACAGGAATGGGATTAGAACGTATAACAAGTGTTATGCAAGGTGTTCATGATAATTATCAAACAGATTTGTTTATACAGTTAATCGCCGATACGAAAAGAATTTCAAAAACAAATTTCGATGATACATATCCTTCTTATAAGGTTATTGCTGATCACATTCGTTCGATTGCGTTTTTGATTGCGGATGGAGTCGTTCCGAGTAATGAAGGTCGAGGGTATGTATTACGCAGAATTTTGAGACGAGCAATTAGACATGGTAATATGCTTGGCGTTAAACGTCCTTTTCTTTTCAATTTAACTGAATCTCTTGTTGATGTTATGAAGGATGCGTATCCTGAACTTGAAAAGGCACGAGCGACGATTTCTGCATTGACATTGAATGAGGAAGAAAAATTTTTGGATACCTTGGAACGTGGATTAAGTATATTAAATAAGGATATTCAAAATCTTGCTTCTGGCGATGTATTAAGTGGAGATATAGCATTTAAATTATATGATACTTATGGTTTTCCACTGGATCTTACACAAGATATTTTAAAATCAAAAAATATTTCTGTAGATATTAAAGGTTTTGATAAAGCTCTTGAAGAGCAACGTAATCGTGCAAAATGGATCGGTTCTGGAGATCAAAAAGAAGAAAAAGTTTGGCACGAGTTAAAGGAAAGATTAGGGCAAACAGAATTTGTTGGTTATAATCGAGAGTCTATTAAAGAAAAAATTATAGCAATTGTTCAAAATGGAAAAGAATGTTCAGAATTAACATCCGGATCAGCTTTTATTATAACTCCTTCCACACCATTTTATGCAGAGTGTGGTGGACAATGCGGAGATACAGGCATTATTGAAACAAATGACGGATCTCAATTTAAAGTAATTAACACATTGAAATTTTGTGATTCAATTATTGCGCATGAAGGTGAAATAATATGCGGAAAAATTTCAGTTTCTTCTGATGTTAATATGAAAATAGATGCCATTAGACGTCGGAAAATACGAGCAAATCATACAGCTACTCACTTACTGCAAGCTGCTCTGCAAGCAGTGCTTGGTAAGCATATAGCACAACGAGGCTCATTTTTAAATGATGAGCGGTTACGTTTTGATTTTTCGCATAACTCATCTCTTTCAAAAAAGGATATTGAAACAGTTGAAAATATAGTAAACGAATGGATTCTTCAAGGATTATCTGTAATTAATGAAAGTATGCATAAAAATGAAGCTATTTCAGCAGGTGCTATGGCTTTATTCGGTGAAAAATACGGTGAAATTGTAAGAACAGTAAAAGTTGAAGCTTTAAAAGATAATTCTGTAGTTTCATTCGAGTTATGTGGAGGTACACATGTTCAAAATACGTCAATGATCGGTATATTTAAAATTATATCCGAAGCAAGTATCGGTTCAGGAATTCGGCGTATAGAAGCAATAACAGGAACACAAGTTATAGAGCGACTTCGAAATAATGAATCTACATTAAATTTGCTTGGTGAAAAATTAAAATGTTCAATATCAGACGTAGCTTATAAAATCGATGATATAACAAGTGAGTTAAAAAAGAAAAATCAAGAACTAATGAATATTAGACAAAAAATAGCGCTTGAAAAAATTAAAGTTATTAATAAGAAAGATATATCTATTGCGACGCTTATTATTGATGATTATGACATTTCTGAATTACGTTCATTAGGAGATCTTATAAAAGCAAAATATCCAAATGATACTCTGGTATTAATGGTTTCAGGACAATCTTCTTCTGATAAAGTCAATCTTGCGATAATGGTTAGTTCTAATTTACAAGCAATGTATAATGCCGGATCTATTTTGAAAGATTGTATAAACATAATTAATGGAAAAGGTGGTGGAAATACTCTTTTTGCTCAAGGAGCAGGAGTCGGAAAAACTTATATTTCAAATATAGTTGATAAATTTATTGAGTTAGTATGATTGAGTACATTGTTTCAAGAGATGAAGAAGGAATTAGAGCTGATAAAATCATAATTGGAGGATTTCGCAGTATAAGTTATACATTTCTGCAAAAGCTTTTTCGTAAAAAAAAAGTAAAAGTGAATGAAAAAGTTGCAAATGCATCCGATCGGCTTAAAAATGGGGATGTAATAAAGATTTTTGCGAATGAAATATCTCCATCAGATAAACAATATAATCAGTTAGAAAAATGTGAAAAATTTTCTAAACAATTCGAGCGTATGATTATATTTGAAAATAAAGATTTTCTCGCAATTAATAAACCAACAAATTTGCCGGTTCAAAAAGGAACAGATGTAACAGTTTGTGTTGAAACTTTAATGACTGCATTTAATAGTGAATTGAAATTAGTTCATAGAATAGATAAAAATACATCTGGAATTTTATTGATTGCAAAAAATTCATTATCAGCACGTAAATTAACAAAACTTTTTCGAGAAAAAAAAATCCACAAAACATATTATGCTATTGTTGATGGAAAAATAAAAACATCCGGAACAATTAGAAATTTTTTGCAAAAAACTATTGTTGGAAATGAAGAAAAAATTCAAATTACACAAAATAATGCCGGTCAGTATGCAATAACAACATATATACCTCATGAAATTAATGTACCTGAATTCAAATATTATACTTTGTTAGAGCTTTATCCGGAAACTGGACGAAAACATCAATTGCGAGTCCATTGTGCGGAAGCTTTGCACGCTCCTATTTTAGGTGATCGAAAATATAATAAACATTCAATTCATAAACAACTTTTTTTACATGCGTATAAGGTTAAAATAGATGAATTAAATATAGAAATTACAGCTGAACTACCTAAATATTTTCCTTCGTTAATTTTAACTAGTTAATTAGTGAAAATATTTTTAAGTTATTTTTTTCTTAGAAAATTTCTTACTTCAGTAACGATAAGTTTTTCAACTATATTCGGCATATTTTTATCGATCCATTCTTTTAAAATCGGTGTAATAGCTTCTTTTATAAGATCTTGCAAGATATCATTTTGAATGGTCTCTCTAGATGCGGTTTTATTTATTAAAGAACTGATTGATTTATCAGTTGTTTTTCCTGTGATATCATCGGTTATTGGAGAAGTACTTATGGGAGTATCTTCTTGTATTAATTTTAAAAAAGAACTCATTTCATTTTCTTTTTTTTGTTCAGATTTATTTTTGCTTATACTTACAATGCTACCATCATCAGAAATCATTTCTGTTAAATCCAATACCGGTGGTGTTTCATCTATTACCATTTTTTTTATTGATGATAAAACTTCATCTAGAGATATTTCTGTGTTTTGATTTTCTTTATTTTCCATAATATTTCCTACAGATTATTTTTTATCTTTATAGATTGTTGTTCACTATCATTAAGATTTTTTTTCTTTTTTTCTTTAGTTTTGTTAATAATGCTAATTAAAGAATTTGCGGTCAATTCTCCCGTTAAAGACAATAAAGTTACAGCCGCAATTATTTTTTCTTTTTGAGATTTTGCTAGATTTACCCTTGCTTCAAGCAAGTTATTTTCCTTTGCCCAAACATCAGTGTTAGATTTTAGTCCGAGAGCTGTTTCTTCTATATTTCCTTCGGAACTCAATTCTGCGCTTTTTACGGCTGATCGGCTGGATTCTATCATTGCCAAAGCTGATTTATATTTATTCCAGTTTACGACACAATCTTTTTTAACTTTTAATTCCGTATCTTTTGCTTTGTAACGGGCATTTAATGCGTCTTGATTTGCAATTTCAATTTGAGAATAAGTATTATTGCCATTGTTATTGTTGAATATCGGGATAGTAACGGAAAGTGTTGCGGAATATCGTTTAGGATCGCTATCTGGATATTCTCTTACTCCATCAACTTGTGATTTCGATAATTGCTTTATTGCGGATAGTGATACATCGACAGAAGGAAATAACTGTCCTTGTTTTGCTGATAATGTCTTTAAAGCGGCTTGTTCGGTTTGTTTTGCGTTATTTATTTCACTATTTGATTTCATAGCGTTATCTATTAATTTGTTTATAGATTCAGGGAATTCAAATGTTATATTCGGAAGAGAGATATTTTCATCAGCTTCAAGCCCGGTTAATCTTTCAAATTCTGATTTCGCAATCATAAGTTCAGTTTCTGCGTCTATCATTGAATATTTTGCGCCTTGATATTTAGAATCTGCTTCAGCAACATCCGTGGGGGTTGACATTCCTGCTTCTAAACTACTTTGTTGAGCTTTTAATGTGTTTTCTAAATTTGAAACCATTTTTTTTAATGCGTCAAGTTTTTTTCGAGTAAACCAAATTTCTGTATAAGCATTAACAACATTTAAAACCAAATTTTGCTCTTCATTTTTTAATTTATGAAAAGCAGCATTATTTGAGTGCTCTGCGGCTAGCATACTATTTGTTGTGTAAAAACCATCGAAAATATTTTGTGTTAAATCAACTTGCATAGACGTTTCTGTTGATTTCGTTTTTCTATCATAAGTATTATAGTTACCTGCATTATCACGAGACAAAGCTCGTGATTCTAAATGTGATCTATTTGATGTTATTCTGGCACTTAAGCTAGGTAGATAAGCTGCTTTCGATTGTGTAAATACTGTATCAGCTTTTTCTTTTTCAGTTCTGCTTGATGCCCAACCTTTATTATTTCGAAACGCCGCAATAATAGCTTCTTCCAAAGAAATAGCTTGCGCACTGAATGACGAGAACGTGATAGCTAGAACAGAATTAAAAATAAGCTTTTTCATATTAATACCAAAACAACTACTACTGTTAACAATTATATATACAATATACTAGAAATTTAAAGCAATACTCAAACGTTTTAATGATTCATCTCTACCAAAAGCAAACAACATTTCAAATATTCCGGGGGTAATTTTGCGATTACTTAAAACAGTTCTTAACGGTTGAGCGATTTTCCCAAACGACAATCCTTTTTTTTCAGCAACAGTGTGAAGACATTTATCAATGGCTTCTTCTGTCCATTCAGGCAGTATACGTAATGCAATATCTATATCTTTTAGAATTTCTTTATTCATTTCATCAATTTTTGTCGTTACATAATCTTCCGTATAAATAGTAGCCATATTTCGCAATTCAATAATAGTCTTTGCTCGTTGCTTGAGACCGTTCATTCCAAGCAATATTCTATGTTTTTTTTCTTCGGAAATATCCTTATTAGTCTCCATAATAATATTTAGTAATCTTTCATTCTCCGCATTTTTTATATAGTACGAATTAAGTTTTTCCATTTTCTGAAAATCTAAACGAGCTGCGGATTTTCCAAGATTATCTGTTGTAAACCATTCTATTGCTTGTTCTATTGATATGATTTCATCATTGCCATGAGACCAGCCAAGCCTTAGTAGACAATTACAAACTGCTTCAGGTAGAAATCCCATATCACGGTATGCTTCAACGCCTAAAGCTCCATGCCGTTTTGAAAGTTTTGCTCCATCTGGTCCGTGTATAAGTGGAATATGACCATATTTAGGTATTTCCCATCCAAAAGCATTATAAATTTGAATTTGTCGAAAAGTATTTGTAAGGTGATCATCACCACGAATAACATGTGTTACTCCCATATCATGATCATCAACAACGACAGATAACATAAAGGTTGGAGTTCCATCACTGCGTACTAAAATCATATCATCAATTTGAGAATTCGCTACAGTAACGGTGCCTTGAACGATATCGTGCAAAGTAGTTTCTCCGTCAAGAGGAACTTTCAAACGAATAACAGGTTTTATGTCAGCGGGAGCTGTTTTCGGGTCACGCTCTCTCCACATTCCATTATATTTAGGAGATATACCTTGAGCCTTCGCTTTTTCTCGCATGGCTTCAAGTTCTTCAGGAGTGCAGTAGCAATAGTAAGCTTTTCCATTTTCAACTAATTTTTTTGCAAGTTCTACATGATGTTTAGCTCTTGAAAATTGAAATACGGGTTCTTCATCCCAAGTTATTCCGAGCCATTTAAGACCATTAAAAATTGCGTCTACGGCTTCTTGAGTAGAACGAACTCGATCAGTGTCTTCAATTCTCAAAAGAAATTTTCCGTTATAGTGACGAGCTAATAACCAATTAAATAACGCAGTTCTCGCACCACCAATATGCAGGAAACCTGTTGGAGAAGGCGCAAATCTTGTAACAATTTTATTCTTTGATAAAGTAGATTCATATGAACTATGTTTTGTCATGGTCTTTATATTTACCTTTAATAAATTATTCATGGGCATTATATATTTAAAAATTTAGGTAGTAAATGAAAAGTATTAGTTGCGAGTGTTATGAAGCGATCTTTACTTGATACTATTGGTGATTTCTTTGAATCTGAAAAGTATAGATTGTCAAATTTCGTTCCTGTTTGCGTCGGAATAGGAATTTGTTGTTATTTTTCTCTGGATAGTGAACCTTCGATTTTTGCAAATCTCTGTGTATTTTGTACGACATTATTTATTTTTATATTATTTAAAATTTTAGAACGAAAAAAAATAGATGATTATTTTGTTCTGTGTAATGTTGCTAATTCATTTTTTTCGAGCATCTTATTGATTGCTTTCGGAGTTTTAATAGCGCAATTAAGAACGAATTGCGTGAATACATTTATGTTGAATGAAGATGTAAAAAAGCCTATTTCATTTGTCGCTACAATTGAATCATGTGAAAAAACTGAAAAAGGACATAAATTCATTGTTTCGGATATAAGAAGGAAATACGGAGATAGAGCAGGGGAGTTATGTAAACAACTTAATAAATTACATTTAATTTGGATTGGAAAAAACGCAAAAGAAATAACAGAAGATTATGTTCCGGGAAGTAATGTTCTTTTTCGAGCGATATTGTCACCGATTCGTACACAAGCATTTCCAGGGGCATATGATTTTCGGAAACAACAGTATTTTAAAGGAATAAGCGCTCGTGGATTTATAGTGAAAAAGCCAAAAATACTTCACTATGATCAAGATCAGACAACAATTCGAATTTATATAGAACAGTTGCGTCATAAAATTAATAAAAAAATTGAAAAATATTTATCGAATAATACAGCCGCAATTGCGAAAGCTCTTGTTACAGGTAATACAGCAGGGATTACGAAGAAAATAAGAGCGAATTTTTCTGCTTCAGGAACAGCTCATTTGCTTGCTATTTCAGGATTACATATCGGTATTATCGGATTTTTTATATTTTGGCTTTGTCGAGTACTCTTGTGTTTTTTCCCTTCGATATCGATGTTCTTTGATACAAAAAAGATAGCAGGATTAATTTCTTGGTTAGTAGTATTACTATATTTGCAAATTTCAGGTTGTTCCGTTTCTTCAATTCGTGCTTTTATAATGTACACAATAGTAATTTTGGCAATATTATTTAACAGGACTCCGCTTACAATGAGATCTGTGGCTATTGCTGCAACTGTTATTATGCTTTACACGCCTGAAGTAATAATGTTTCCGAGTTTCCAAATGTCATTTGGAGCCGTTATTGCTATAATTTCTTATGTAGAAAGTGGTATGTATATGCCTAAATTTTTAAAATGGTTATCCGAAACAATAATTATAACGATAATCGCATCTGTTCCGACATCAATTATTTCAGTATCAGTGTTTAATCAATTAACTCTTAATAGTATTTTAGCGAATATCGTATGTATTCCTTTGATGACATTTTTTATTATGCCTATGCTAATATTTTCATTGTTTCTTATGTTATTTGGACTATCTCAACCAATAATTTTTATGGCAGGATATGGAATTGATTTACTTGCTAAAATCGCAGAAGAAACAGCAAAACTTCCTGGGTCTTTATTTATTATGCCGACACCTTCTAATGCTATTTTCGGAATAATCGTAATATCATTTCTTTTGTTTACGTTAATTCAGCATCGAATACGTTATATTGGTTTTTTAGGAGTATTTTGCGGAATATTCCTTTATATTATTCAACCTTTGCCTGATATTTTTGTCGCACCGTATGCGAAGGTTATCGGAATTCGTACGGAAGATGGTGTATTTTTTTCGCATTTAGGTTATTTTCATTCGATGACTGACAGTTGGAGTCGTTCAGTTGGATTTGATAAGCGATACAATTTCAAATCAAAGTATGGCATGAAATACATAAAGAAAATAGATAATTATACATATGAGATTAAATTAAAAGGAAAAAAAATTATTGCAATTGATTATAGATACTTTAACGATGATATATATCAGGCTGATTTCGTATTCATTTTAAATGGTGAAAAAAATGAAAATTCCGCACTTATATATCTCGCTTCAAAAAAGATAAAGTTTGCAACCGGTAATAATAGACCATGGGGATAATGATATTTATGGAAAATAAAAAATTATGTTCTTTTCCAAACAACGATAAAAAGTTTCTCTTACTCCAGAGCAAAAATTTATAATATATGACTCTTTTTTTTATCCCTAAGCCGAACGGTATATTGCAGCCTCAATGAGTGACTGCGAATTTATAAGGATGGCCTAACAAGTAATGCTAACATAAGAAGGTGGTTGTATGCAAAATGTTATCGGAATAGATGTTTCAAAAGCAAAACTTGATGTTTGTGCGCTTTTTGAGGGGAAAACGAGAAAGAAGATAGTTGAAAATTCGGAATCAGGATTCAAACAACTTTAGTTTTGAATATCCAAAAACAACATTGAATGTCCTCATATATGCATGGAATCAACGGGTTGTTATTCTGAGGGAGTAGCAGAATTTTTCCACAATCTTGGATTTAAAGTAAAAATCCATTGCGAATCAGAGCTTTTTGCAAGAGTTGTTTGATTCGCCAGAAAACAGATAAAATCGATGCATTGAACTACATGAGATTGATAATCGAATTGAATCGCTGAAAATTGAATTAAATCGAGCGAGTAATGCATTGGAAAAGAAACTGCCTAAATTTGATCCAGATCTCGCTTTCAACTCTTGACTTAACCCACGGTATCTTGTGGCGGGAATCCTTTATTTATATCCGGTTGCTATTTATAACTTTCTTTTTTAATTTGCAGTTATCTTTGCCAGCATATTCTCCATCGCTTCCAAGTGTCTCTTTTGTATACCAACACCTTAGCTGCTGTATATCTTCATCTGGTTTTTCTTGAAAAAATGTTCAGGAAAAATTCAATTTTTTAAAAAATTTTAGAAGGTAAAAAATAATGACTATTTTTACTATATTTTTGAGACAGATAATTCGAATAGAGTTAAGTTATTTCTTAAGCCATACGAAATGGCAATTTCTGTCATTGTTTCCGGAGTTTCAGCCATTTCATGCGAGAACCACAAGAGCATATTGTTATAAATTCCTCCGAGATGATAAGAAAGTTCATATTGTTCTTTTAAGTTTGATATTTTCGTAATTTTTTCAAAGTCGAAATGCTTAACAAACACTTCCGATAATAAAAACGACAGGCCGGCTTTATGGATATTGAGCAGTTCGTTTTTATGAAAATAAAAGGTTCGAAACATTATCAAAAGATAAATCGAAAAATCCCGACTCTTTAATTTTTTAAAACTGCCTAGATATTCAGACATAACTGAATCAAGAAAAAATTTAATAACGGATTCTTTGGAATCAAAATGTCGATAATATGTTGAGCGATTAACTCCGGCTTTTTTGGTAATATTTCCAATGGTAATATTCGGATACGGATGATCTCGCATAAGAATCAGTAAAGCTTCAGCAATGTAATTCATCATCATTTTTCCGGTAGTATTTTTTCGTCTCATAAAGCTACAAACTCATCTCAATTGTTGCAATTAAGCTATATCTGATTGCATAGACAGCTTATTCTCATATAATAAATAAAGCAACAAGTGTTGCTGACTGCATTGAGGTAACGTTATGAACAGATTGTTTTTTATATTTTTTATGTTAGCAGCAAATGCATTCGGAATGCTTCCGGAGGATTCTTCTAAGCCTCAATTAATGCTGAAAACAACGGGGGTGAATAAAATGGAAAATTCGAAAAAGGAAATTTTTAAAAATTTATATCAATTTTCGACTTACATTCCGCAAATGGATTTTACGATTCATCAGTATTTGTCGGCAACCGAACCGGCGATTTTATTTGCCGCCGGAACGGTGCAGCAAGCGGAAAAAACTCTTCCGGAAATTCAAAAAATTCTCGGAGACAGGCCGCTGAAATACATTTTTGTTTCTCATTTTGAATCCGATGAAGTAGCGGGCATTGAAATTTTTCAAAAAGCCTATCCGGATGTGACGATTATTTGCGGTCATTTGGCGGCAAGAGAGCTTTTCGGTTTCGGATACAAAGTGAATATATTGCCGAAAAAAGGCGGAGAAATTCTCGAAGACGGTGAGTTGAAACTGCAATTTATCGATTATCCTTCGGAAGTTCATCTTCAGAACGGTCTTGTCGTGTCAGAAATAAACGGCGGAATTTTTTATTCGGCGGATTTGATGCTGAGTTTCGGAAACGGAATCGGAAAAATCAAAACAAGCGATTGGAAAAAGGAAGTCGAGGCAATTCCTCTTGAACGTGTTCCGAATGAAAATAAATTACGAGAACTGAAGGATTCTTTATTGAAAATTTCCCCGAAATTTGTCGCGGTCGGACACGGATATTGTATAAATTGCGAATAAATTCAAAAAAAATGAAACCTTTTGTTTTTAAAAATCCGCTGGTTGAAGGCGTCATCGAAAAACGAAAAACTCAGTTTACGATGCAGGTAAATTACAACGGCGAATCTTATCATTGTCACTGTCCGACAACAGGAAGAGTCGGAAATTTGGAATTGTCCGAAAGACCTTGTTTGCTTTCTTCGAGTGCGGATTCATCTAGAAAAACAGCTTTCACTGTTGAAGCGATATCTTTAAACAAGCCTGAAGATTCCGAAAAAAAATGGATCGGAATCAATCAAAACGCAGCCAATCGATATGTCGAGCATTTTCTGCGCAACGGAGATTTTTCCGACATAATCGGCAACGAAAAAAATATTCTTTGCGAACAGGTTTTGGGAAATTCGAAATTGGATTTTTTAGTCGGCAACACATATATAGAAGTGAAAACGCCGCTGTTGTTTCTGCAAACCGAAATTCCCGA
>JAFUZX010000139.1 GCA_017476405.1 Alphaproteobacteria bacterium
AAATATATGTATCATCATATTTCATAGGGGATATATTGCGAGAAGTATCTTGTTCATCACGAGCTTTTAACGCATTGTAGATTGACTCGAAAGTTTCGTTGCTGTTTCCGGATTGTATAGAATCTTTTAAACGTCGTTCAGCTCTGATCTTCAAATCCGCTGTGAGAAATATTTTGCAATTGGCATTAGGAAATACGACACTACCGATATCTCGGCCATCAATTACGCTTCCACTGTATTTATTTCCTGGATCATTAGCAAATTCTCTCATAATATTTGTCAATAATGTACGTACTGCCGGAATTTTACCAAGTACAGAAGCTCCCATACCAATTATTTCTGATTTTAAAATATTTGATGGGATTTCATTCACGACTTTTACAAGATCTTGCGCTTTTATAGGGTAGGAAGCGTTATCTTTGAAAAATGAGGAAAAATCTATTTTTTGCTGTTTATTTTTTTCTGTTTTTACAATTTCAGATAACGTACGTAAGAAATCATAATCCTCAAATAAGTCAGATATGTTTGTATTATTTGAGGTTGTCCCACATTTTTCCAATAAAGCCGTTGGTTTATCTGCTAAAGCTAACTCTACACAAGCAAAAGCTCGATATAAAATTCCGCTATCAAGGTACGCAAAACCAAAATGTTCCGCAAGCATACGTGCTATTGTTCCTTTTCCGCTAGCTGCCGGACCATCTATTGCTATTACAGGTTTCGTTGTCATTTTGCTTTTACCAAACCTATTTCAAGATCTTTTCCATCAATCCTTATACCTGTAAAAAGAAGTAGAGGCGCAGCTAAGCAAATTGATGAAAACGTACCAAATATTAATCCGAATAAAATCGGGAAACAAAAATCAAATATAACTTTTCCACCGCAAAAACAGAGTGCCAGCAAAGATAACACTGTTGTTAATGAAGTAAGCATTGTTCGTGAAAGTGTTTCATTTATAGATTTATTCAACAATTGAACTACAGTTAAATTCCGATATGAAATCATGTTTTCACGAATTCTATCAAAAACGACAACGCTGTCATGAATGGAGTATGAAGCGGTCATAAGAAGAGCGACAATTGAGTTTACGTTGAATTCAAAGTAGTGGCATGTGCAATATAATCCCATAAGTATAATACAGTCATGCGCAAGTCCGATAACTCCGCAAAGAGCAAACTGCCACTCAAATCGGATCCACATATATAGTAAGATTGCGCATAAGGAAATTATGACAGCTAAAATTGCGTCGTGTACTAATTCATTACCGATTTTTGGTCCTATTTTTTCCAATCTTCTATATTCAACATTATCACCTAAAGCTTTTTTGACTTTTTCAAGTGATGCGTTTTGTTCTGCTTGCGATTCTCCAGAGCTTGGCATTCTGATCATGACATCTTTATCAGATCCAAATTCTTGTAAAGATACTTCACCGATATGAAGATCATTTAATTTTGATCGTAATGCTCCAATATCAGCTTTTTCTTGGGTTCGAATTTCCATAACAAAACCGCCACGAAAATCGACACCGTAATTTAATCCGTTAAAGATAAATGCGAAAATACTGGCTAATGTCATTATCAATGAAAATAAAAACACATAATTACGCTTACTAACAAAATCTATTTTTGTATCGTGAGGTATAAGTTTATAAATTTCCATGGAAATATCCTTTCTTACATAGGAATTGAAATTTTATATTTTAAACGCAATAAAGTTGCGATTATATATCTTGTTAATGTTGTTGATGTGAAGAACGAAATTATAGTTCCTAACATTGTTGTGATCGCAAATCCTTTTACTTGTCCGGTTCCAAATTGATACAAACACATCATACCAATAATTGTGTTTAAATTGGAATCGACAATCGATGTCATAGCCAAATTATATCCTTCTTCTATTGCTTTTAACATTTTCGTGCCTTTACGAAGGTGTTCTTTTATTCTTTCGTTTATCAGAACATTAGCATCAACAGCCATACCGATTGTCAGTGCTATACCAGCGATACCCGGGAGCGTTAAAGTCGCTTGCAGACAAGACATACCAGCTACAAGAAGGATCAAGTTTATAACAACAGCTGCATTTGCGATCATTCCAAATGATGAATACCATAAAAACATGAATACAAGAACGAATAATCCGGAAAGAATTGTAGCAAATATTCCGGAACGAATGGAATCTTCGCCTAAATCAGGTCCCACGGTTTTTTCTTCTATGATATTTAATGGGGCAGGTAATGCGCCGGCGCGAAGTAATAATGCCAAATCATTTGCTTCTTCAGCTGAAAAATGATCACTGCTGATTCTTCCCGCACCTCCCATGATAGGCTCTTTTATAACAGGAGCGCTGATAACTTGATCATCCAAAACTATAGCAAAACGTTTTCCAACATTGTCACGAGTAGCTTCTCCAAATCTTTTTGCTCCTATTTTATTGAATTTGAAGCTTACTTGAGGGCGACTATACTCGTCATATTCTAAGCGAGCGTCAACTAAAGTTTCACCTCCTACCAATACTTGCTTTTTTACAGCAAGATATTTTCCGCTTTCTGACGATTTAACGTACATACTTCCGACGGGGGCAATTTCTTTTTTCTTATCCATAATTTCAGGAGCGTCTTCATCGACAAGCCTAAATGTCATTTTTGCGGTTCTTCCGAGGAGTTCTTTTACATGCGATGGATCATGGAGCCCCGGAATTTGCAGTAATATACGATTATCGCCTTGTCTTTGAATGTTCGGTTCTCTGGTTCCTGTTTCATCAACACGTTTACGGACAATTTCGATAGAACGATCTACAGCTTCATTTTTTCTCTTTGCTAAAGCTTCAGCTGTTGGATACATGCGGACATGAGCACCGGAGATTTCAACTTTTATATCTGAATCTATACCGATTAACGCTGTTTTTGCTTTACCGATTTTTGAAGTATCTTTCAAATCAAATTCAACAACATGTTGTTCTTTTGTAATTGTTCTTGGAAAGTTTGAGGTATAAGGAATCGCTTCTTTTCTTAAGGTACTTCTTGCTAAATCCAAAATTTGATTAAGATAATCGTTTTCAACACTTTCTAAATCTACTTCAAGTAATAAATGAACACCACCTTGCAGATCTAATCCGAGATAAACTCTCTGATTAGGCATCCATGAAGGCATTTTACTTAACATAGACTGCGGTATAATATTTGGAAGAGAAAACAATATACCAAACGCACATACACAGGCTATTAACACTTCCTTCCACTTCGGAAAATCCATTATTTTTCTCCCTTACTAACCTCAAATT
>JAFUZX010000140.1 GCA_017476405.1 Alphaproteobacteria bacterium
AAAACAATTGATTAAAGCTCTCAATGCGTTTGGATTCATAACGTAATGCCCGAGTTTTATCAAAATTTGAAAACCGATTTTTAGGAGATTTTTTATGAATAACAGTGAGTTAAAAATTTTTAATTACAAAAATAATGAAGTAAGAACAACAATTAAAAATGGTGAAATTTGGTGGGTACTCAAGGATGTATGTCAGATTCTGGGAATAACGAATCATAAAGACGTAATTTTGAAACTAGAGTCAGATGAAAAGGGGGTAGAAAAAATCGACTCCCTTGGTGGAGCTCAAAAAACAACGATTATCAACGAGTCGGGCTTGTACAAAGTCATTCTTCGTTCTGATAAACCAGAAGCTAAAAAATTTATGAATTGGATCACACACGAAGTCCTTCCAAGCATTCGAAAGCATGGAGCTTACATCACTTCCGCAAAAATGGAAGAGCTGATGAATGATCCCGAAACCTGGGTGAAGTTAATTCGCACTCTGCAGCAGGAGCGCAGAGAGAAAGAGTTGCTAAAAAATCAGGTTGAAAAGGACAAGCCAAAAGTCATTTTTTGTGATGCGGTTTCTGCTTCTGACAGCGACATTTTAGTCAGAGAAATGGCGAAAATTTTACGCGGGAACGGGATCGATATCGGCGAACATCGTCTGTTTGAGCGTTTGAGAAATGAGGGCTTTTTGATTCGCAGGAAAGGAACAGATAAAAATATCCCGACTCAAAGATCAATGAATCTTGGGCTTTTCAAAATCACGGAAACAACAATTACACACTCCGATGGTCACGTAACGATTGCGAAAACATCGAAAATCACGGGCAAAGGCCAGGTATATTTCACAAAATATTTCTTAGCTCATAAAAAGGACAACGACAATGAATAACGAATTGAAAATCAAAGCGATGTCGCTGTTTAACTTCATGCTTGAAAAGTATGAAAACGACAAACGAGTCGGCGAATTCTCCTTATATGACCTTATCGAAATGGTGCAATTTTTAACTGATGGAGGCTCTGATGCAGAGGATTAATGAAATTTTGGATGCAAAAATTATCGAACATAACAAGCAGCAAGAAAAGCGCGATTATCTCGGAGTTTCAAGCATCGGATACGATTGTTTGCGCAAAGTTCAATTGCAGTACGAAGGAAAAGAGGCGGAGTTTTCTGCCTCAACTTTGAGAACTTTCGATATCGGACATCGGCTTGAAGATCTTGTGGCTGAGTGGCTACGCATTGCCGGATTCGATCTGAGAACTCGTAACGAAAACGGCGAACAGTTTGGATTTTCAACAGCTAAAGGGCGCATAAAAGGCCATGTTGATGGGAAAATTGTTGATGTATCAGAGGAGTTAAAGCAATTTTTCTCTCATTTTCCGCTTCTCTGGGAATGTAAGACGCTCCACCACAAAAGCTGGCAGGAAACCTCAAAGAAAGGCTTGATGCTCACGAAATCTTTGTATTTTGCGCAAGTTCAATTATATATGGCTTATTTGAGTCTGGAGCAGTGTTTGTTCACTGCGCTAAATAAGGACACCTCCGAGCTGTATTTTGAGCTGATTCCATTTGATTCTGAGGCTGCTCTGCGATATTCAGATCGTGCAGTGCAGATCATAAAAGCCACTGAAAATAATGAATTAATGCCCTGTATTTCAAGCGATCCGAGCTTTTTTAAGTGCAAAATGTGTGCTTTCAGAAAATCATGTCAAAAAGATTTGCAGAGCATTACTCATTGAAACACAAAGGAATTATAGTTTTTATTGGGACTTTTAAGGAAATTTAGAACTTTTAACTTGGTTAGACTTGATATGTTTTTTAGTATTTTAGATATGTTATTTTTTATTGATAAATCAATGAATTTTTTATATTTATATCCTTCTATCTATTCTATCTTTACATTTTATATACGTAAGCTTTTTTACGTTCTTAATAATCGTCATCAAAAAAAATATTATATATATGTGTATTTTTCGAGGATATGTAGATATATCGATAGAATCGCCTTTCAGCTACTGAAATTACAATATTTCTTGTCTAACTGTTTTTCAATTTTTTTAGATATGTTTTTTGACTTTTTTGTTACAAACAGGAGCAATTATCATGTGTAATATACAGAAAATATTAAAAAATTACGATTTTGACACGCCTCCTCAAAATATATCCTCAGGACGAATAGTGCGCTGGGGACAGAACAATCGCTTCTGGATCAAGCGTTTTGAGGAAGGTTATGTTTTCGGAGACTTCGTTTCCGGCTTGAGTACTCACGCTTTCGATAAGGATGAAAACGAATATACAAAAGCAGAGCTAAAAAAAGTACGTGAATCCATGAAAAAGGCTCAGCAAGAGGCAGAAATAGAGCAGAAAAACGTTCAGGAACATGCTTCATCACGAGCCGAAAATATTTGGAATAATGCGACCGAAACCTCTGATCATCAGTATCTTTCAAAGAAAAAGATTTTATCTCATGGCTTGAAAAATTATAAAGGCTGCCTCGTAATTCCGCTTAAAGATATTGACGGCAAACTTTGGTCACTTCAATTTATCACTGAAAACTCAGAGAAACGTTTTCTTAATGGAGGTAAAAAGAAGGGCTGTTATTTTCTGATTGGGACTTTAGCTGAAAATGCGTTTATCTGTGAAGGTTACGCAACCGGAGCGACTGTCTATGAATGCACAGGAGAGCCTGTTGTCGTTGCTTTTGATTCGGGAAATTTGAAGTCAGTCGTTCAAGCGATTCACGAAAAGTATCCGAAATTAAAAATTGCGATTTGTGCTGATAATGACTGTTATAACAGCGTAAATGCAGGTTTGGAAAAGGCGAAAGAAGCGGCTTTAATCGCAAATGCGCCTGTGTTTATTCCAAAATTTAAGGATATTTCTTCAAAGCCTACTGACTTCAATGATCTCTTCATTTTAGAGGGAAAAGACGCTGTTAATGCAATTCTGCATAATGCTTTTGAAGATACTGAGCAAACAAAAATCCCTGAAGGTTTTGCGCTTTCAGATGATGGCTTATTTTGTTTCGATCGTTACACAAATCAGCTTGTGCGCATTTCGAATTACATCAAAACTTTGGCTTTTACCAAAAATAACGGAGAGATCGGAAGGCTCGTTGA
>JAFUZX010000012.1 GCA_017476405.1 Alphaproteobacteria bacterium
CATTTAAAAAAGCTCCATGAAACAATGTAATAACTTTCGAAAAACACACTATAAGATACTACATTGTACTAATTGTATTTTCAATCTTTTTTAAAGATTTTTATTTTTTGTTTTTTGCGCTTTGGAAATAATTTGTTCGGTTGTTATGAAAACCAGCTTAAAATCCAAATTATTCCAAGATGAACTAACGCAATGAATACAGCAGCACTACCTATATCTTTTGCGGTTTTCGATAACGGATGTGTTTCTTTTCCTATACGATCTACAGTAGCTTCGATTGCTGTATTTAACGTTTCGCTTATTAACACAATTACATATGCTGTAAATATATGTAAACGTTTATCTGTTGAAACAAAATATAATGATCGCAATATTTCAGTAATTAATAAAAGAATTCCAAGAATCAGTTCATGTTGAAAAGCACGTTCTTTAAATAAAGACGCCATGCCGTATATAGAATATGTAAAAGCTTTTTTTAACGCTATTAACTGTTTCATAATTAATCATTACTTAATTTATCGCTTTTTCAGTATACAATGTTAATATTATCAAGCAAAATGTATTTTTTAGAGACATTTAGTTATGAGCAGATATAAAGTCATTATTGAGTATGATGGAACGCCATTTCACGGCTGGCAGCGTCAAGAAGGTTACGATTCTGTACAACAAAGAGTCGAAGAAGCTATGCTTCCGTTTTTGAAAAAATCAGTACCTCTTCATTGTGCGGGCAGAACAGATGCGGGAGTTCATGCCCTTGGACAAGTCGCTCATTTCGATTTTAACGAAGATCTTGATTGCTTTCGTTTACAGGAGTGTATGAATTTTTACTTAACTGATGTTCCTATTTGCATATTATCAATTGAAAAAGTTCCAAATAATTTTCATGCGAGATTAAGTCCGATTGAACGTTCATATGTGTATAAAATTCTCAACAGACGAGGAAAAGCTACAATTGACGCCAATAGAGTATGGGTAGTTTCAGCTATGCTTGATGAGAAAAAAATGCATTCTGCGGCGCAATGCTTAGTTGGAAAACATGATTTTTCTTCTTTTAGATCGGCAGGATGTCAGCAAAAATCTCCAATAAAAACAGTTAACAGTATATCGATTGAACGTTATGGAAATTTGATCGAAATTACAATATCAGCAAAATCATTTTTATATCATCAGGTGAGGAATATTGTTGGTTCACTAAGATTTGTAGGTTGTGGCAAATGGTCTGAGGATGATTTTAGAAGTGTATTTGAAGCGAAGGATCGTACTTTAGCAGGACCAACAGCTCCAGCTTGTGGCTTATATTTTATAGGCGCAAAATTTTCTGACAATAATTTAGCTGAGAAATAAAGACAATATTTCTATCGCCTTTTTATAGTTTTTTTTGCAAAAAAATTACATTTTTTTAATAAAAGTAGAATATCCTTTTCTATGTTAACTTAATGGAGATTGGACTAATGAAAACAAGACGATTTTTTTTGTTGTATAGTGCTACGGTGTTGTGTTGGTTGCCTTTTATAGAAGTTGCGGCGGAAAATCTTTCAGATTCATCCTTAAAAGATTTAAAACAAGAGGAAATTTCTGATAGTAAAGTAGAACAATATGATAATGATGTTGAAAATAATGAGAAATCACCTCTTATAAGACAAAAGCAATTAATAAAATCAAATTCAAATAATAAATCAAATAGTTATTTTGCGTTGAACCAATTAACCGAAAATTCCATTATTGTAACTTCGGAGTCTCTTGATGCCATAGAAAGAGATGCGGAATCTGCTCTCGTGAGAGTCGATATTTATGAAGGAGCAAATCTTCCGATAGCTATATCGAAATCTTTAGAAAAGCTTTTTTCAGAAAAAGAAGAGAGATATACGGATTTGATAAGTGTAATTAACTCCAATAAGAAGTTATTTTCAAGTATAACTGAGTTACGAGATGCTTTAGATAATCTTAGCTTATACGATCATATGGATTTTGATAACGAAAAATATAGTGAAGCTTACGGAACAGTTTTGACAGCTTTTTCTGACGTAATAGCGGAAATATTTAAAGATGAAAAAGTACAGTCTGTTAACTATTTTGTTGATTTTATAACTTTATCGAAGAAATTTACAGATTTGGCTTTTGTTCGCTATCATACGGAAAAAATGTTATCGAAAATTCGTTCTACCTTAGAAGGAATTTCCGGTATTAAAACAAATGTTAATGCTACTTTATCAGTTAACGTACCAGTACCTATTCCGAATATGTCTGTAAATCTCGATTTGTTTACAAATGGTGAAGCATATGGCAGTTCCAGTACTTCATTTTATACGATAACAAAAACAAAAGGAGCAAAAGCTGGTGTGACATTTAATATAGCTCCGTTAAAAATTTCCGGAAAATTATCTCTTGAACGTGCAGCTTCAACTTTGTTCTATTCTTTGGAAGCGTATATGGATTATATTAACGAAACCCATGTTCCTTCCTTAAATAAATTAAAGGCTTTTTCTATAAAAGGAATGAATGATTCATTGAAAGAGAGAAAAAACCTTCAGGAAAAAGAAAAAGATGTTTTGGCGAATAATGGTATGTTTGAGCGATATTTAAGAATGTTCGGAGCAATGCCAAATGTCGGAGCTTCTTTAATATGGATTGATATAACAAAGGCAAAAGCAAAAGATAAAGCGACTGAAACGACTATTAGCGAGGAAATAAGTGCCAATGTTTCAGTTCCGCTCTCAAGTATAGGTTTGACTTTAAAAGCTAGCCAAGGGTTAAAA
>JAFUZX010000141.1 GCA_017476405.1 Alphaproteobacteria bacterium
TTAAATAAGTCTTGTTTTTTTCTAATTTTTGTTTCATCTTAAAGGAGATGACGGAGTAAAACAATGCAAAGTGAAAAAGCAATTGTTGCTAGAATATGTCATGATTTGATTACTCCTTTTAACGCTATAAACCTAGGTCTCGAGGCATTTGAAATGTCTCGAGATGAATCTTTGTTAAGTAGTATTAGAGAGAGTGTTGATAAAGCAAATTGCATAATGAGATTCATGCGTGAATTATTTTCAGATAAATCACAAATGTTTTGCTATTCAGATACATCATTAAAACAAATGATCGCTGAATTTTTAAAATTCTATAATATTACATTTGATTTAAAATCAGATATGGAAAATGTCGCATATATTGCCGGGAAAATTATTATGTACATGGCAATCGTAACCAAAGAAATTATGCCTTACGGAGGTATGGTTACTACAACAATTAACGACGAAGACAGTGAAATATCAACAAAATGTTGTGGACGTAACATAGTAGTTCCACAGATGAAAATTGAAAATGAAGAGAATATCAATCAGAAAAATATTATCAAACAACATTTAATGCTGCTACTTAATGAATCAGGTTTTGAACTAACCGTAATTTCTGAAGGACAGGATGTTATTTTCATAAAAAAAATAAAATAGGTAAGAAAACTTATAAAAAAAATATTACTAACGCATTGTTTTTTAACAATAATTAAATTAATTTTTAGATTTTTTGTTGACAAAAATCATTTTTTAAGTTATCTTGATAATAGAGGTATAATTAATTGTAAAGCTCTCTAAAGCGGATATAAACCCCACTTTTAATCTAAAAATCAATTACAATAACTAAATACAGAAGCAGATTAACGTAACCTTTCCTCTTTTTTCTAGGCATAAGAAAAACATAAAGAAAAGCTACATAAATGCTGCTTCCATATAACAACCTTTACAAATTATGTAAAAGTCTAAGCGAAGGAATATAACATTTACAAACTAATCTAATCCTAACATAGCAATTAACATGATCATTACTAAAAGAAGCAATCTTTTTTCCCACTCTTCATCGTTTCTTGCTATTGCATCTTCTAATTCAACATCCTCTTTTGTGGACACTTTTGCCATAACTATCTCCGCAATTTATCGTTTTACAATATAACTTACATATGGATAAGTATTACATTTAAAAGTTAATTTTTTACAAATAAAGGAAAGAAAAATGAAAAAGAATACAACAAATCAGTTAAATTCAGAAAAAGAAAGCGTACTATACCCGAAATGGGAACAAATAGCTCGCCCGAATCAGCTGATTCCTCAAGGAAATTGGAACATTTGGATGATTCTTGCCGGTCGTGGATTCGGAAAAACACGTTCAGCTGCTGAAGCAATAAAAAAATGGGCTACAAATGGAGAATATAAGCGAATAGCTCTTATCTCAAATACAATTCAAGAAGCCCGACAAGTAATGGTTGAGGGAGAAAGTGGATTAATATCAATATCACACAACATAAATGAACAGCCTAAATTTTTACCATCTCGTCGCTTATTAATATGGCCTAACGGAGCACAAGCCACACTTTATGGGGCTGAAAATTATGAACAATTACGAGGACCACAATTCGATGCCGCATGGATTGATGAATTCGCAAAATTCAAATATCCTAAAGAAACATTCGAACAGCTGTCATTTTCTTTACGTTTAAGTACACAGCCGAAATTAATATTAACTACCACCCCCAGACCAATTCCATTTATAAAAGCCCTAATGAAAAGAAAAGATGTTGTTACAGTTCGTGGTAGTTCTTTAGAAAATCTGAATAATTTATCTCCTACTTTTTTAAAACAATTAGAATATCTAAAAGGCACTCGTTTAGAAGCTCAAGAAATTTATGCTGAAATTTTAGAAAACAAACAAAATACACTATGGTCATGGGATGATATAGGAATGTGTTATAAAACTCCTCCTCATTTTTTAAATAATATCATTATAGGAGTAGACCCCGCAATAACAGCATCTGATACAAGCGATGAGACAGGCATAATAGTAGCCGGAATGGATTCTTTTGGAAAAGCTTATGTCTTAGACGATCTTAGTTTATCCGCACTTCCAAATATTTGGGCAAAAAAAGTAGTTGACGCTTATCACAAGTACAACGCAAAACTTGTAGTTATAGAAAGAAACGCCGGTGGAAATTTATTAAACAATCTCATTGAATCTATTGATAATTCCATAAAAATAAAATCTGTTTATGCTCATCAATCGAAAATTACAAGAGCTGAACCAATTGCACTTCTATATCAGAAAAAAATGATTTTTCACGCACGCCAATTTCATAAACTTGAAATGCAAATGGCAACTTATGAACCCGGAAACAAATCTCCAGATCGCCTAGATGCTATGGTATGGAGCATGCATGAATTATTTTACAAAATATCTGATATCATCCCAACTATATGGTCAATATAGATTCCATGTATTATCCTAATGAATCTTTTACGTTGATATCCAGGGATATTTCATAAAATTTATTGGATTTTTCTCCGCAAAAATTGATAAAAATCTCTTAAAAATACTGGAAAATCGAGAGTTTGCACTGGATGCTGGACATCGTGTTTCCAGAAGACAATTATCAGTTGCAGTAGGAAGAGGCTCAACTGTCTATGAACTTTTTCAGAAAATTGTCTCTAACCTTACATAAAAATCATTTAAAAACCCTCTGTCCCCTCAATAGAGCTTGCTGTCTTGCTTTCTCTTCCTCAGCTTGTTTCTTTTTCTTTTCCTCAGCTTGTTTCCTTACTTCTGCGATATATTGAACTATCTCTGCATGGATATCACAATTATAAATATCCTTATTGATATCACAATTATAAATCTCCTTTGCTAAATTAAACGCCGGACTATAATACTTATTTTCTCTAACACTAATCTCAGGTTCTATAATTCTATCTGTAACTTCATCTATAACTTGTTGTAATTTAGCTTCTTCAGAGTCGATATTTTTGATATAGCTATTATTCCTTTTACGAACACCATGTGTATGTTCTAAAATTTTATTCAATTCATCTATTACATTACTTACCTTAAGTTTTGTATCATCGATATCAAAAATAAATTTGTATAAATTATAATTGAGTTGTTCATTTTTAAATCGATTCGTTTCAATAGAAGCTTTCACATTTTCTTTTAATTCTTCTTGTGCAGCCGCATCGATTGAAGATGATGATGCAGCCGTTTCCTTTATCTTCTCTTCTTCATTTACTGTTTTTTCTTTAGTTTCTGTTTCATCAACATCTGATTTTTTATGCGCTTCTTCGACAGTTGATGCCTCTCCTACTACATTTTCGATAGAATCTGATACTTTTTTCTCATCAGAGTTAGTTTCCTTCGCTTCTTTCACATTTTCTTTTAATTCTTCTTGCGGAGCTGCATCGATTGAAGATGATGACGCAGCTGGCTCATTTATCTTCTCTCCATCATTTACTGTTTTTTCTTTAGCGACTTCATTATTTGTCATTTCTTTTTGCGCAGGCAATTCAAAAACATATTTTTTTAAGAAATTATATAAATTTTTTACATCTTCATTTTTAGATACCATATCGAGCCAATTTTGATTATAGCAATTAGTAAACAAAGTTTTATGAAGTCTTATAAAAGCATTAGCCCAAATAGTACCAATACCGGAGGCTAATCCATAAGACTCCGACATACCTAAATATAGTAAAGCGTTGTTTCTTTCCAGATCGAAATATGCATTTGAATTCTCCACACTTTCACATAAACTACCATTTTCTTTAGAGAAAAAGAAAGTAGCGGCGTTTAGAGCTTGTTCATACCCTCCCATCTTATATAAAGCGAACATATATTGCTCTAATAAATTAATCAACAAATCAAATCCGATATCAGCCATCAACAGTATTCTTTTTGGTTTCCCTTGATCCTCACCAATCACATATGGATTAAAAAAGAACTTACCTCCGGATCTATATGCGTTTTTATAATCCCCTAACTCATTGAAAGTCCTCATATAAAGATATGAAATTTTTGCTCCTAACGAAATATTAATACGTCTGCCTTGAATTAACTCATTTTTATCAATTGCTCTTTCAATATCTTCATATTTAAGACCGTTAATATCATTATAGCCAAACAAAGCCTTAAGAAAATCATTCGATTTGTATTGATAAAACAAATCTCCTCGAGTATTAGCGAAAAATACACTTGACGGAGCTTTTAATTGTCCATTCGGAGAATAGTTTTCATTGATTTTTTTAACATAAGGCCATACCGCCATCTTAATTCTTTGTAAATAACCAGGATTATGTTCTTTCTCTGCTAAAATAGAACAGCCTATCATATATAGTAATTGGATTTTAAAGAAATAAGTCATATTATTTCCCAATAAGGTGTAAAATAAAGGTCTTTTAAAGGGCCCTTTTCCATCTAAAGTAAAAAGATATTCTTTTTCCTCACCATTTTCATGGAAAAAATACTGAGTCATTTCAAGAGCTATTTCAGGTTTTTTATATACATACATTTCAATATAATTACATATTAGATTTAAAAGAAATGCCTGATCGCCTTTATGTATATTTTTTATATTACCACAAAAACAATGCTTTTCTTTATCTTGAACTAATGTCAAGAAATCTACTTTCTCCAACGTTACTAGTAGGTATGGATTAAGAAAAAAATCCCTATAAAAAGGAGTATGTTTTTTAATTATTGCATCAAATTTTGATAAAGGGAGATAACTATTTCTTAAATCTATAGCAGAATATTTTTTCCCGTCTTTTTTCTCCTCTTCTTCCTCAATTTCATTATTAATTGAATTATTATTGATTGAGTTAATTATATTAGATATAACGGGGGGCAATGGCAATTGCGACGACGGTATCGCAATCATACTTCTACTTAACGGGTTTTTATCAATATTGTACGAAGATGATTGAGCTTGTATCATAGTCTTACTAAGATTGTTTGTCGGTGGTGGTGGCGGTGGCAATTGAGCAAGCGATCCCACAATCATACTTCTATTTAACGGATTTTGGTTACTGTTATATAAATTAGAAAAATTTTTTTGATCAGAAGAATGATTCAACTGAGCATTTCCTGAATTCAAAAAGTTAGCGTCTGACTGAAAATTTTGAACTCTGCCACTTTCTCTTGACACAAAAGAATTCTGAGTTTGATTGCTTGAATTTATAGTATTTTGAAATGGCAATGTTGCGGAAATATTATTCGATATAATAAAAGGTAATGTATAACAACATGTAAAAATAATATGTTTCATATTTTTCTCCTAACAAACAACTATTATAAGACACGGGAATAATATACCAAATTACAAAAAGTAAAAAGTCTTTTTTATTCTACTATATAAAAAATTATACTTTATAAAAATTATACAAAAAAATCGGGCGTTTTTTCATTTCAAAAAAACACCCTCTCCAAAAAATTAGTCCGATTTTTAGCAAATTGAAATATAAAAAGAAAACAACCTAATTTACGCTTTTTGATTTCTCAACGATAATTTTCTTAAGTTTTCTAAATCTTGGTGAAAGAGCACAATCGCAAGTATTAATTAAAAAGCTATCAATACCGCCATTTTTTTCGACTGAACGAATAGCGCTTGTAGATAATCTTAATCTTATCAACTGTCCTAATTTCTCACTTAAGAAAGAAACATTCTGCAAATTCGGCATGAATCTGCGTTTTGTACGATTATTCGAATGGCTTACATTATTACCATACTGAACTTTTTTCCCTGTCAACGGACACACTTTAGACATGATTCAATACCACCTTTTATACGTTAAAAATTATAAAATCATCACATGTATACTGTTCTATCACGTTTTTGTCAAGTACATTATGAATAAAATTAACAAACATCATTAAAAAAATATAAAAGAACTAATATCATTTATTTTTAATCACAGTTTGATAAAAATTTATCAGCCTCTATACCTGCCATACACCCCTGCCCTGCTGAAGTAATAGCTTGTCTGTAAAACGGATCACAAACATCTCCAGCCGCAAAAACTCCTTCTATAGATGTCTTAACAAATCCATGATGATTCGTAACTATGTATCCGACATTATCTAATTTTATCTGACCATTAAAAATCGATGTATTCGGCTGATGTCCAATAGCGACAAAAACTCCCTCTGTTTCTTTATATGAATATGACTCGCTATTATCTCTTACATTACGCAATTTTACGCTACTAACCCTGTTTCCGTCTCCAATAATTTCAGTAACAATAGAATCCCAAATAATATTCGTTTTCGGATTATTAAAAAAACGAGTTTGCAAAATCTTTTCCGCACGTAATTCATCTCGTCTATGAATAACCGTTACTGATTTCGCAAAATTTGTAAGAAATATAGCATCTTCAATTGCGACATTTCCGCCACCAACGACAACGACATCTTTATTTTTGAAAAAAAATCCATCGCAAGTCGCACAAGCTGAAACACCTCTTCCCCTGTATTCCATTTCTCCGGGAACTTGAAGCCATTTTGCCGTAGCTCCGGTAGCAATTACTACAGTCTTTCCTTCATAAATCCGCTTCGACTCTCCAATCAACTTGAATGGTCTATTCGAAAAATCCACTGAATCAACCGTATCATAAATAATCTCAACCCCAATTGACTCAACCTGCTGGCGCATTTGTTCCATTAATTCCGCTCCGGAAATAACTTTTGCGAAACCCGGATAATTTTCAATAGATGGGGTAATCATAAGTTGACCACCTTGTTGCGCCCCGGTAATCAATTGAGTTGTTCTACCTGCTCTTGCCGCATATATCGCCGCTGTATATCCTGCCGGACCACTACCTATTATTAAAACATCTGCTGTCATTATTGCCTCAATTATATTGATTACATAAAAGAATTTATCTTTATAAAAGAATAAACGCAATCGAAAATAACAATATAAGATAAATATTTACGTTGACAATTCACACGAAAACAGTATTATCAAACTGTTCAGCTTATATTGGGGAATAGTTTAGCGGTAGAACGCCCGGCTCTGGACCGGGCAACCTTGGTTCGAATCCAGGTTCCCCAGCCAAAA
>JAFUZX010000013.1 GCA_017476405.1 Alphaproteobacteria bacterium
CGTTGCCTTTATCGCTTGAATCCGCATATAAAAATACGAAAGATAAAGTACTTTCAGATGCTGTTATGCCTTTAACCCTTAACTTTCACATGGTCGGTGATACCATTATCGTTCCTATCTTGGCTATGATGGTTATAATTACTTTTAATCATCCATTACCAACTGTGTCTGAATTTATTTTGTTCGGGATTTTTTTCGTCTTTAATAAATTTGCGGGTGGAGGTGTTCCAAGTGGTACAATTATGGTTACGGTACCCGTATTAAAACAATATTTCGGATTTGACGACTCTATGACCGCTTTTATAATTGCGTTATATGGAATAATAGATCCAATAGCTACGTCAGGAAATGTTGCGGCTAACAATTTTTTTGTTATTATCTTTCAGAAGATAAGAAACGCAACTAAAAAATTAGTTGGTATAACAAAAAAAGTAAACGCGTAAGGGAAAAAGGAAAATCGTAAGATGAAATTCTTCATCAAAAATTACGGCTGTCAAATGAATCTTTATGATTCAGAGATAATGACCGACATTCTTTCAACTGCCGGATATATTATGTGCGATAATGTTGATGAAGCTGATATATTGCTCTTTAATACATGTAGTATTAGAGAAAAAGCTGATGAAAAATTATTTTCGGATCTTGGACGGGCGAAATCTATTAAATTTAAAAAACAAGATCTTGGAAAAGAATGTTTAATAATTGTTTGTGGTTGTGTCGCTCAAGCGAAAGCTTCGACAATTTTTGAGCGAGTACCTTATGTTGATGCAGTTCTCGGACCACAAGAAATCGGTAATATAGCTATTGTAGTAAATTCCTTATTGGAACAGAGAAAAAATAATGAGTATCCTCATATTCTTATGAGGGATTTAAATACAAGAAATAAATTCGCAACGTTAAAATCAACTCAAATAACAAAAAGAGGTTTTTCTGAGTTTCTTACAATTCAAGAAGGATGTAATAATTTTTGTACATATTGTGTTGTACCTTATACAAGAGGAAGAGAATTTTCAAGAGACGCTAAAGATATAATTAACGAAGCGAAAAGAATGATATCTCTTGGCGTTAAAGAAATCACATTACTCGGACAAAATGTTAATTCATATAACGGTGAAGGAACGGATGGAAAAACTTGGAGTTTGGATCGTTTACTTTACGCTATGGCTGAAATAGATGGACTCGTTCGCTTAAAATATATTACTTCAAATCCGAAAGATATCACAGAAAATATCGCTAAAGCGCATAGAGATATTGATATACTCGTGCCTTTTTTACATCTTCCGATTCAATCCGGATCTGATTTTATATTAAAGAAAATGAATCGAAAATATTCCACCGACAAATACCTATATAGTATAGATTTACTACGTCAATACAGAGCTGATATGGCATTTTCCTCTGATTTCATAGTTGGTTTTCCGGAAGAATCCGATAAAGATTTCGAAGACACACTAAAAATTGCTGACAAAGTACGATTCGCTCAAGCTTACTCATTTAAATATAGCCCTAGAGAAGGTACAATGGCGGCTAAAATGAATAATCAAGTTCCAGAAAAAATAAAATCCGAACGCCTTGAAATTTTACAAAATATTCTGAATAATCATCAAAATGAATTTAACAGAAATACCATAGGAAAAACTGTTTCTGTGCTATTTACAAAATATGGTAAGTTCAAAAATCAACTTGTTGGGCGAAGTGAGTATTCACAAGCCGTATCAATATGTGATAGTTCTATAAAAATCGGAGATATTGCTCATGTAAAAATTACAGATATTAAATCACATAGTTTGGTCGGTATAATTGAGAAAAAATAAAAATGAATTTAGAAATAAGTATAGAACATAAACCTTGGAACAGAAGTAATATTCGTTCCATAGTCAACACTTGCGTTAATGCGGTATTTTCAGAATTAAATCTTAATCATTATAACGTTGAAATATGCTTTCTTTTTACTAATGATGAAGAAGTACAAGTATTAAACAGAACTTATCGTGGAATAGATAAGCCAACAAATGTACTTTCATTTCCTGCCGATAATATAGATGATATAGAAAGTGACTGCGGTGACGTCTGCTGTTGTGATAACTTCGGATGTAATATTTGTATCCTGGGAAGCGTCGCATTAGCTTACGAAACTGTTGAACGTGAAGTTGAAGATACGGATATTTCATTTGATGATCATTTGAAGCATTTGATTATTCATAGTGTTCTTCATCTTCTTGGATATGATCATATAGGTGAAGCTGAAGCTGAGCAAATGGAATCTTTAGAAATAAAAATACTAAAAAGCTTGAATGTTGCTGATCCTTATCAATAGAATAGAAAAAACAAAATTATTGGAGAAAAAATTTTATGGGATTTAAAATTTACGATTATTTTCGAAGATTATTAAAAAAACCAGCAGAAGTTCCCCTTATAGATAGATTAGAAAATTTGATCGAGGAAGATCAAACGAATTTCGAAGATAAAATTCCTGATGATAGTAGCGAGTTAGCTTTAGTCGCAAATGTGTTAGGATTAAAAGATCTTACAGCTGCTGATATTATGGTCCCTCGAGTCGATATAGTAGCGGCGAAAGCTGATACTTCCCTTGAAGAATTCATTGATATTTTTTCACGTACAAGTTTTTCACAAATACCAATATACAACAATACATTAGATGATGTTCTCGGTATAGTCAGAGTCAGAGATTTTCTTCCTTACATAAAAAATCCGAAATCATTCAACATAAAATCTCTGTTAAAAGAAGTCATTTACGTTGTTCCGAGTATTCAAATACTGGAATTACTTGTCGAAATAAAGGCATCTGCCAATCATATGGCTCTCGTCGTTGATGAATTTGGCGGAATTGATGGTTTAGTGACATTGCAAGATGTTGTTAGTGAAATTGTTGGAGAAATTCAGCAAAATCGAGATATTTTTCCGCAAATCATTACTCGCCAGGATGGATCTTTTGTTGCGAATGGAAAAATGTTACTTAGCGAATGTGAGGAAATATTAGGAATTAATTTGTTGAAACCATACGCTCAGGATGGAGAACTTCCTGATATTGAAACATTGGCCGGACTTACCATGTTAATGGCGGAAAGAATGCCTACTCGAGGAGAAATTTTGATTCATCCTGCCGGTATTGAATTCGAAATTGCGGATGCAGATCCAAGACGAGTGAAAAGAATTATAATAAGAAAGCAAATGGATCATGATGGACAACAGCAACAAGCGCAATAATAATATTATTCCATCTTTCGGCAGAAGACGTTCCCATGGTCTTAGTGCCGCTCAAAAAAATGCGCTTCAGGTATTATACAAACTTTACGGTATTAATTTATCATGCGATTCTGAAAAAATAAGCCCCTTATCTTTTTTTTCTGAGAATGTCTTTTCGAAAATATTCATTGAAATAGGATTTGGAGGAGGCGAACATTTAATACAAAATGCGAAACAAAATACAAATATCGGTTTTATAGGATGTGAACCTTTTGAAAATGGAGTCGCTAAAGTTCTCAAGGCCATTCAGGAAAATTCACTTAATAATACGGTAGTATTTAACGGCGATGCCAGATATTTACTTAATTCTTTGCGGGATTTGTCCGTAGATAGATTTTATATTCTTTTTCCGGATCCTTGGACAAAAAAAAGACATTATAAACGACGCCTATTATCTAAAGAATTTATAACTACCCTACTCTATTCAAAATTAAAAATATTCGGAGACATAATAATTGCAACAGATTGCGAAAATTATATGGCAGATATTCTTGAAAATATCAAAGATTTTCCTAATATTTTGCTATCCTCTAATGAATTATCTTCTCTGCGGGAAAGACCTGCGGATTTTATCACGACTCGATATGAACAAAAGGCAATTTGTCAAGGGAAACAGCCGTTCTATCTACGAATTGAAAAAATTAAAATCTGAAAATTGATTATTAAATAACAGGGAGAGTTGAAAAAAATCTTCTCCACTCTCCTATCTTTATATTTTTCTATAAATTATTGGCGACGAACTCGGATATTATAATAGCTATTCCTATAATTGAACATACTATAATTAAGTATTTATTCAATTCTGATAAATATATTTTCTTCATATCAGCTTTGAAAAATAAATAAGTCGGAAGTAGAATGGCGATTATAACTAAAATCGCTCCCGCAAATCCTAAAATTTTCGTAAAAGCATTTGGAATAGCAGCCGCTAATATATACGCAGGTATGACAGTTAATATTGAAGCGAGTAATCGTCTTGCTTTTTTATTAAAAATGCATTTACTTAGCGAAATATTCAGAGATTCATTCAATCCTATACCTACTCCAAGAATAGATGTAAGAATTGCGAAAATCGCCATATTCCAAGTAAGAATTTGAAATCCAGCTACTCCGGATACATTTGCTAATTCTGACACAAAAGTTCCGACATCTACCTTTCCTTCTGTTATCATTATAAAAAAATCTGAATTAGTTTTAAAAATAACGCTTAATGTACTTCCAGCCCAAAGCATATATACGAATGCCGGAATAAAACTTCCAATCAAAAACGACATTCTTAGCGTTTTTACATCTTTGCCGCAGTAATCACGTAAAGTGTGAAATATTACCTGATATCCGAATGATGTAAAAATAACCGTAATTACTTCTGCTATATTTTTTATTTTTAAATCAGTAAACCACGGAATTTTTGTACAATCAACTGCGGTAATCACAGCGATAATAAGTAAAATAAACATTATTAAAAAACAAGAAAATGCCACATTATTTATATTTGAGACAATCTTTGTCGGAAATAATAAAATAATTACGGTTAATATAGACAATAATATTTCTACATTTGCAATTGATATATCATAATTCCCTTCCAATAATTTCTGAATAATTGAAGATGTTCCATATATAAAAGCAGCCAATAAGGCGTAAGATAACAATTTAACAGTGATTTCTCCTATAATTTCCGCATTTCTTCCTGAAAATTTTCTACCTAACTGTCCTAAAGATAATCCCACATCTGAATGAATGTTCAATTCAACACTTATAAGAGATGAATAATAAGTTAACAACCATGTTAACAACATAATCAACAAACTTGCAGCTATTCCTAATTTAGCTAAAACCATTGGAAGAGCCAACATACCTCCGCCTATACACGTTCCCGCAACTAAAAAGACAGGCGTAATTAATTTACGCATTTTTTTCTCCTGAAATAAATTTCAAAAAACTAATATTATGAATGAATTTTTTTATAAAACAAAATTAGAACCAGCTTGCTAGAAGCTGGAAAATCGAGAAAAATAAGAAAAGAATCCGAAATTTATCAAAGGATTCATTAACTTCATCACCTAGCAAATAATATCATCGTACCATTTATATAAATAATATTTATTTTTTTGTAAAGGAAAAAATAATAAGGCAATAATCATAAAAATAAGTATTAAAATAAAATAGTATATAAAATATGCCCTTGCAAAAGTTAAAAGAAACATGTATATAATTACTTCGATAGTTGTTAGGGGCACATAGCTCAGAGGTAGAGCACTACGTTGACATCGTAGTGGTCGTAGGTTCAATCCCTATCGTGACCACCATTTATTGCTTTTTATTCTTTTAATGAGAATCTTATTAGCAACTGTA
>JAFUZX010000142.1 GCA_017476405.1 Alphaproteobacteria bacterium
GGGTACTTGTAAAATAGGAATTTGCAAATGTCTAAAGATGATGATAAGAAAACAACTAATTCTTCCGTAACTATAGATGGAAAAGATCCAAAAGATACTTCTAGATCGGATACAAAGGCAACCAATAATGTTACGGAAAATAAGCAAACTTCTGTACAGTCAGAAACAGATAAAAATAATACCCCCACACCTGTAACAACATCTTCTCCACAAAAAGGTGATATCATTGAGGAGGAAGATGAGGAGGAGGAAGAAGAAGCGATTGCGTCAAGTTGTCAGGGGATAGAAAAACAAATTGCGACCCTTATCGCTACAGGACATATGTTCAAAGCTCATACTATAGCTAAGAAAGCATTTAATAAAAATTCAGAGAATAAAGAATTAGCTCAAGCATATGCGTTAGTTCTATTAAAAACAGGAGCTGTAGATGAAAGTAAGAATATGATCTACAAAATCCTTGGTGTACAACCTCAATTGGACGAAGCTACAGGCAACATGATGCTTTTAGTCGATGATTTACGCAAAAGTCCGGTAATGACAGAGGAATCGCCTGAACTACTTAGCGGAATTGGGCTAATTTTTAAAGAAGCATGGAAATATTCTCACCATTGCAGAGATTTAGAGCTATCTCGTGAATTGTATCTAACATCATTCAACAGAGATAAAAAAACATCTACAGGTATGAATGCCGCCTGGCTTTCCTGGCTTACAGGAGACGATGCTCAAGCAAAAAAATTAGCCGCTGACGTTCTAAAACTTTTGCCGCCTTATGGTTTAGAGGCGACTTTTAGCGAACTTATAGATCTTGCAGAAGCTCAATTATTACTTGGAAGAGAAGATGATGCCTGCAAATTATATGAAGAGGCAATGAAATTACGAGAAACCGTCAACTATATAGCGGTAGTTACAGCCAGACAGCAGCTATATTTTCTAAGAGATGCCGGATTTAAAGTACCGAACCAAGCTTTAGAAATATTAGTACCTCCTACAATCGTTGTATTTACAGGGCATGCAATAGATCATCCTAGTTTCCAAACAGCGTTGTTTCCACCTGATATAGAAAATGATGTAAAACGAATAATTACGGAAAAACTCAAAGAAATTGACGCAAAAATAGGCTATAGCTCAGCTTCATGCGGTGCGGATATCATCTTTATCGAAGCATTACAAAGCTTGGGTGGTGAAGTAAATATCATATTACCATTTTCTATTTCTGACTTTATCGAAACAAATGTTCGGCATGCAGGTCCACGTTGGGAGAAACGTTTCGAAAAAATTTTAGCAACAGCTCATTCAGTAAGTTTCGCTTGCGAAGATAAATATCTTGGACATGACATGCTTTATCGTTTTTCGAATCATGTTATGCACGGCAGTGCCGTTATGCGGGGAAAATTTCTAACAACAGAACCTCACTTGATGGCTGTATGGCATTCTCGTAGCGAATCAATGCCGGGAGGGCCTGCGGATTTTATTGATAGATGGTCGAATATTAGCACATTGCATCTCATAGATCTTGATGAAATAAGTAACACTGACGGATCTGTCGATAAAATTGATCCGGCTCTTGTTATGAAACAACAAGGAACAATTTCGTTTGATCCGTTTATTTCAAAATCCCCTGATCGAGTTATAAAATCGATGATGTTTTCAGATCTTTCTGGATATAGTAAGCTGCAAGACGAACATATTCCATCATTTCTTGATTTCCTCGATAAACTGAACAAAGCAATGGAAAAAATTGGTATGGACCTGGAATCATTAAATACATGGGGAGACGCTGTTTTTGCTGTCGCTGACAGTGCGATAAAAATAGCAGATTTTGGTTTAAGATATTGCGATATAATCGAATCTTTGGGAAAAAAATATCCGGAATTCCCATTTCCTATAAGAGCTAGAATTTCTCTACACTCCGGACCTGTTTTCATAGCAATGGATCCTTTCATAAAAAAGATGAATTTTTACGGAGGACATATTAATCGAGCTGCCAGACTTGAGCCGGTAACAACCGTAGGTCAGGTATACGCCACGCAACAATTCGTAGCTCTGTTACATGGAGAAACAAATGATGAGCGTAATGAGTACATACAAAAAGGCTTGAAGTACTATGAGAGATACTCTACAGAATATGTCGGCATGATTGCGCTTGCTAAAAGTTTCGGACAGCAAGAGGTTTATCATCTTCGCTGGAGCTAAAAAAAAATAATTATCTTCTGAAATATATTTGTTTATTTTAAAGAAAAAACAGCTACTGCCTTTCGTTTTTGTATGTTTTTATAGTACTTTTTTGATGCAAATAACGTATTTATTATTTTTTTTGAAATATCTTTTGGATATCCTTCAGCTTCTGAAAGTCAGGCAATTTGAAATACCGCTTTTTACTTTTACGAAAAGTCTATGAAGAGCTTTTAAGCTTAGAACATTTAGTCGAATAAGCCATTCTTATGTTCGCTAATGCTTTCTGTAACAAGCGATTTAGCTAATACACCGTTAGCATCGAAAATCAAAATAATTTTCTTTTGCACATCTTCAGTTCCTTTTGTAAAGAAATTCAACAAAGGAATATAATTTCTTTTTAAATTACTTTTATTGATGTGCAGATATATCCATTTCTCTCTTTTTGTTACATCATTATAATCAATATCAGATGGATCTCCTAAATACTTTCTTGCATCGCTTCTAGTTGTAATATTATCATTAATGATCTGGTATAATTCCGCTTTGGTCGATTGCGCAAGCTCTTGATTTCCTATACTTTCACCTTGGAAAGAACATCCAGGTAAGCCTAATAGCAATCCAATCAAAAAGACATGACCTACTATATTCTTCTGTTTCATACTCAAATTCCATATTATAAATAAAAACTATCAAAAGTATTGCTAAAGCTATCATAGTCGTTTTTTTTATTCAAGCTTAGTTGCAAAAATATAGTAGATAAATCTCTTTATCTTAGATAAAATTATGACAAATAAATTGTAGTAAAAGTAGTGGTAGATATGGTGTTATTGAAGCATGTTGTTTGTTGTATATTATTAGTTATCTTCTGTAGTATATCTGATGCTATTAACTTAGATAATTCAAATCCTTCCAAAATTTTAAAAACTCAGCTAATTCCAAGAGAAATTTTACTGGCTAAACCTGATCGATTTTGCGTTAAAGTGAGCCCAAATGGGAAATATGTTTCATATTTTTCTCGCATAGGAAGTGAAGTAGAACTTCATATAACAACAATTGACGGGAAATTAGTTCGCAAATTTCCTGTAATTAGTTCCAGAAATATGGGAACGTATTGTTGGAGTTTCTCCAATAAATACATTTTATTACCAGAAGATAATCAAGGAGATGAAAACGATCACATACTTTGTCTTAACATAAAGACAGGAGCAAAGAAAAATCTAACCCCGTTTCAAAAATCAAAATCATTCATTTATGCTATATCTCAAAACTTTCCAAACGAAATTATTGTCGGAAATAATATGCGAGATGCAAAATGGTTTGATGCTTACCGCATAAATATCGAAACAGGTGTTTGCAAGACGTTATTTGAAAATAACTTTTATCTTTCATTAATCTTCAACAGTAAATTTCAAATAAAAGCATTTGTAAGAACTCTAAAAAACGGAGATATTGAATTACTTACACCGAAAAATGAGCGAATACTTACGATTCCTTTTGAGGAAGCGACATGCGGATGTTTCTATCATATGAAAAAAGACGAAGATATTTTATACGCTTCATATCCTATGGGAAAAGATAAAGCTTCTTTAATAGCAATTGATCTGCAAACTAAAAAAGTTACTACATTATTTGAATCAGATTTAGCTGATGTTCGCTTAGGAAGTTGTGATCCAAAAACTTGTGAACCTCAAATTGCGACAGTTAATTATTTAAGAAAACAAAATATTCCTCTGTCTTCATCAATTTTAAAAAATCTATCAATTTTACGAAAAAAATTAGGTAATAAAGAGTTCTATATAAAAGATCGCAGCATTGATGATTCTTTATGGATTGTTTTTACAGAAGAATCAAATGAATCTGTAAAATATTATTCATTTAAAAAAGCTAATAACGACCTAAAATTTTTATTTTCAAATCAAGCTGCATTAGACAGGTATAATTTTCAAAAAATGGAGCCTGTTGTCATAAAATCCCGTGACGGCTTAAATTTAGTTTGTTATCTTACACGAGCGACCAATAGTGAGATTTTGAAAAACCCCACACCTTTGATTGCGTATATTCATGGTGGTCCATGGGCTCGTGATGACTATAGTTTCGATAAGATAGTGCAGTTGTTTGCTAATCGTGGATATGCGGTTTTGCAAATAAATTACAGAGGATCAGAGGGATTTGGTAAAAAGTTTTTAAATTCAATAAATAAAAATCTTGAAGGAGTTCGCAACGATATAATTGACGCCATTAATTGGGCAATAGATCAAAAAATAGCGGATAAAAATAAAATAGCAATTATGGGAGCGAGTTTCGGCGGGTATTCTACACTTGCCGGTCTCACCTTTACTCCGGATTTTTTCTGTTGTGGCGTTGATATTGTAGGACCATCAAACTTTATTACATTGTTATCATCTGTACCTGAATATTGGAAACCGCATATGGTAACTTGGTATAAAACAGCAGGGAATCCGGATAATCCTGATGATATTCCATATTTAAAGGAAATTTCTCCACTGTTTCATAAAGATCGTATAAAAAAACCATTACTTGTATTTCAAGGGGCTAATGATCCTCGTGTTGCAAAAGCGGAATCAGACCAAATTGTTTCTGCCTTAAAACAAAAAAAACATTCTGTCGCTTATGTGTTATATCCAGATGAAGGTCATGGATTTCATAGAGAACCGAATATCAAATCTTCTATAGCTTTTACAGAAAAATTTTTAGCAAAAATATTAGGCGGATGGTATGAACCAATAAAAGAAGAAGAACTTAAAGAATCGACTCACAAAATAATAGAAGGAAAAAATATTTTCTGAATTTCTCCCCTGCTATTTTTCAGAAATTTTATGAAAGTTTAAAAAAGACTGAAATATTTTTAGTTATATTTCAGTCTGTTAACATTTGAATTTTACAAACACATTTCAAAAATATTCTCAACGTCTTTTGGTGTTAAATCTCTATATCCATGCAAGACCTCTCCGAAACATGCTTTTTTCGCCATAATTTCGAAGTTCGTTTTATCGATTTTGAGGGCAGTTAAACTGCTATCTAATCCGAGTTCATTGTAAAGGAAATTTCTGAATCGGTTTAACGCTTCTTTTGCGCCTTCCATATCTGAAAATTTCGGGTCAACTCCGAAAACATTTACGCCGAATTTCTTGATATCGGCAGCAGTCGAATCATCCAAAACATATTCGAGCCAGCAAGGCATTAAAATCGCAAGACCGAGTCCGTGAGTAATATCGTAATACGCTGAAAGCTCATGCTCAATGCAATGACAAGTCGGAGCTTGCGGAATTCCAACTGTCAGAAAATCATTCAAAGCCCAAGAAGCAGCCCACATTAAGTTTGCGCGAGCTTCGTAATTCGTCGGGTCTTTTATAGCAACCGGAGCATATTTCACAACAGTTTTCAGCACGACTTCCATGACTTGATCGACCATTTCTAATTTATGTCCGCGCGAAAAATAATAGCAATCGAGAACATGAGCGATAATGTCTGCGCTTCCTGCCGCTGTTTGAAATTTGCTGACCGTGTAAGTGATTTCAGGATTCAAAAATGATGCTGTCGGCTGCAAATGAGGATCGACCAAACCTAATTTATCATTTGTATCGAGATTCGAAATAACTGCGCCGCAATCCATTTCGGAACCTGTCGCAGAAAGCGTAAGGATCGTAAAAATCGGCAAAGCTTTTGTAATTTGCGCTTTGTGAATCACCAAATCCCAAGCATCGCCTTCATAAAATGTCGCTGCAGCAATGGCTTTTGTGCAATCGATCACTGATCCGCCGCCAATTGCCAATACAGCATCTATTTTATTTTCTTTGCAGATTTTTGCACCTGCGTTAACTGAAGTATGACGAGGATTTGGCTCAATTCCGCCGAATTCAAAAACGGAAATTCCCGCATTTTCGAGCAGCGATTTTACTTTATCAAGCAATCCGGATTTTTTAATCGAACCTCCGCCGTAAGTTATCAAAATATTTGTTCCGTGCTTTTTAACTTCCTGCGGCAAACTTTCAAGCTGATTGTCGCCAAAATATATTTTCGTGGTGTTTTGAAAAATGAAATTTGTAGCCATTTATGACATCTCCTAAATCAACAAATTAATAATAACGTAAGAAATGTAAAAATTAAGTTAATAAATTAAATATTTTTTAATAAATATTAATTATTCTTTAGATTATTAGAACATTTAGATATTAGGAGGTAATATGAATCTGAAAAGAATTGTGTTTTTGCTTTCTACATTTTTAATTGTTTTAAATTTAGGAGCTGAGAATATGAAAAATCAAACAAACTTTGAACCACTATTTGGAATCGGTCAGAAAAATGATACTTTCGCTCAGTATTTTAAAGGACAAAGCTATTTGAATATCCTTACAAAAGAAGGAGTTACGACTTGCAATGTTACTTTTGAACCACGCTGTAGAAATAATTGGCACATTCATCACGGAGGCGGACAAATCTTGCTTTGCACTGATGGTCGAGGATATTATCAGGAATGGGGAAAACCTGCGCAAGAGCTTCATCCTGGTGATGTCGTCAATATTCCCGCAGAAACAAAGCATTGGCATGGCGCAGCAAAAGATTCTTGGTTCGCTCATATCGCAATTGAAGTTCCTGCGAAAGACGGAAAATGTTCAACAGAGTGGTGTGAAGAAGTCAGCGATGAGGAATATAATAAACTGAAATAGAAGGAGAACATCATGACTAATATTTTGAAAAAAATATCGGCATTATTTGCTGGATTCGTTTTAATAATTTCGGGGGCATTTAATTCGGTTGAAACAGTTGAAGCAAAAGAAGGAAGCAAAAAAGCTCTTATCGTTTATTTCTCGCACACAGGAAACACAAAATTAATTGCGGAGAAAGCGCAAAAAGAACTTGCCGCCGCAAATTGGCAGGTTGATTTGCAGCATATTGAACCGCAAAAAGCATATCCTGAATATGGAGATGAATTGCGTGATTTAGCTAAAGAAGAAGCAAATGACGATAATTGCAGACCGGAATTTAAAAAGATAAGTGTCGATGCGCAATCTTACGATGTAATTTTTGTCGGAACTCCTGTTTGGTGGTACAAAGCTCCGAAAATCGTACTGTCGTTTCTGGAAAAACAAGATTTTTCAGGGAAAGAAGTCCGATTTTTCATAACTCACGGAGGTGGCCCGGGAACTTGCGTCAGTGATATGAAAACCGCATGCAAAGGAGCAAATTTCGGAGAAAACATCGATGTCTATGGCAATTATCCTGGAAATGGAGAGATCGATTACGATAAAGTCGCTCCATGGATAAAGAAAATTAATGAAAATCAATAAGTTGAACCAGGCTCCAAATTGCGGAGCCTTTTTCATTGCGCATAATCCAAAATATCTTGAGCTGAAATTGTTTTCTGCCCTTCAAAATTCGATTTTGCGATGTTTATCATTGCTGCCGCAACCAATTCTGTCTTCATTGGTTTTTGGTCTCTGAATAATCCGAGCGAATTTGCAAATTGCAGAACATTAATCAACAATTTTTCTCCGAAACGATCTGAATTTTTGCGAATCAGCCCCGGCGGTTGAAGAATCGTTACGCTCGGAATTCCTAATTTTTTCACATTTTCTTCAAGAGTTCCTTTCATTTTCAAATAAAATATGCGTGAAGCAGAATCTGCTCCGACTGATGAAATCAAAATATATTTTTTGACGCCGTTTTCGTACGCAGCTTTCGCAAATTCCAACTGATAATCGTGATCGATTTTCCATTGCGATTCTTCACTTCCCGCTTGTTTGATCGTTGTTCCCAAACACGAAAAAAACACATCGCCTCTTACTTTATTTTTCCAAGTTTCGGAATGCTCGAAATCGATAACATGAACGTGAAATTTCGGATGATCAAAATAAATATTTCGGCGAGCAAATACTTCAACATTTTTAAAAGAATTATCGTCTCGAAGTTGTTTTACGAGATCACTCCCGACTGCTCCCGTTGCTCCGATCACAATTGCGGTTAATTCATTATGTTTTTCATCTGCCATTTTTTCACCGATTTTTTTTTGAACGATTAATTGTAGCATTTTCAGCGGCATTGACGCCAGATCCATTGGAAATCTCAGTAGCATTTAGTAGAAATACGCAACCAGAAATCAGGAATAAGAAAAAATTTAAAGTTTTCATCTTTCAATCAGCTTTTTACCTTATAAAATTCGTAAGTACGATTTCTTCTCTTTGCGGTGGCTGAATACCAGCTTTTTCTGCGGTTTCTTTACATTTTAAATGCCACGCCATGTTTCGCGCCAAAATCCTCAAATTTTGCATTCCTTCCGCATCTTTTTGAATTTCTTCACCGTTATGACCGTGAACCATATTCCAATATCTTCCTGAAATAACAGGCATTTCTGTTATTGTGAAATATTTGTTTAATTGATCTAGCGTTGCAGTTGATCCTGAACGTCTCGAACAGACAATAGCTGCTCCCGGTTTATGCTCGAAAGCTCTTTTTCCCGAAGTGAAATTTACGAAAAACGCTCTGTCCAGAAAAGCAACCGCACCGCCCCAAGCTGATCCGTAATGCACAGGAGAACCGATGATAAATCCGTCAAATTCCGTAGCATAATCCACAAAATCATTGACTTTGTCTTTAATAACGCATTTTCCAATTTTGTGACAAGCGAAACATCCTCGACACGACGCAACGCTTTCCGGACCGATTTGATAAATTTCGGAATCAATGTTTTCTTTCTGTAAAGTCTCAGCAATCGATGTCAGAGCAGTAAATGTTGATCCTTTCGGATGAGGCGAACCGTTTATCAATAAAACTCTCATTTGCTTATTTCCTCCAAAAATCAATCGTGAATTTTATAATTTTTCAGCAAGGTTTCGCCGAAAGAAAGATCATCGGGATTGTGACTTCCGACGCCTTTATCGATTGCGCGAATTTTCAGCATGTCATCATCATCCAATTTAAAATCGAAAATTTCGAAATTTTCTTTTATGTGCGCCGGAGACGTTGATTTCGGAATCGGAATAATGCCTTCCTCAACATGCCATCTCAAAATAATTTGCGAAACGCTTTTTCCGTATTTTTGCGCGATCGATTTCAGAATTCCGTTATTGAAAAGCTCCTTGCTTCCGTGTCCGAGAGGATACCAAGCCTGCATTTTTATGTCATATGGAGCCATGAATTTTCGCAATTCTTTTTGCTGAAACAGAGGATTGCATTCCATTTGATTTATCGCAGGTTTTATGTTCATGTGCGGAAGTAATTTTTCCAAAAATCCGATCGTGTGATTGCTGATTCCGATCGACTTAATTTTTCCTGCGGCAACAGCTTCTTCGAGAGCTTTCCATGCGCCGATCGTATCAAAATAAGGCTGATGCAGA
>JAFUZX010000143.1 GCA_017476405.1 Alphaproteobacteria bacterium
GATGACTGTGCTCGTGTATCAAAGCATCCGGGACGCACTCAGCAAATAAATTTTTTTACGCTTTTTGATAAGATTTGTTTAGCGGACCTTCCTGGTTATGGATATGCGGCTGTTTCAAAAAAAATTCGTAAGTCATGGGATCAATTAATATTAGATTATCTGCGTGGACGACAAAATTTGCGAAGGATTTTTTTGCTGATTGATTCTCGCCATGGTTTTAAGTCAAGTGATGAAGAAATAATGGATATACTTGATGAATGCGCAGTGGTTTATCAAATTGTATTAACTAAAGCTGATAAAAGTAAATTAAGTAATGTTAATGATATAAAAAATAAAATAATTCCACATACAGCGGCATTTCCTGAGATTATTATTACCAGTTCTGAAAAATATATTGGAATATCTGAAGTACAAAAGGTAATTGCAACTTTTTGTTAATGTTTTTGAGTTATCATTAACAAAATGGTGATTGGTATGAAGACGTTAGTGAAAGATAATGATTCTGGAGTTGCTGCTTTAGAAGCCGCATTGACTTTTCCTGTAATCATAATACTTATCTTTTTCATTCTTGAAATGCTGAGAGTTAACGATACAAGAACAGCTATGAATAGTATGGCTCTTGAAGCGACTCTGGATTTTATCGCAAATCAAGATGCGTCGAAATTTCCTACAATAATTGCAAAACATAAGCCAAAAGCTATTCCTACGGCAAATATAAAGTACTATTTCACTATATATGAAAGTTTAGAAAAAATGTGTTCGGTTCCTCCTTATGGAAGTGAAGAAGTTTTTTGGCCTGATGGCACTTCGTATTCACCAGATGGAACAAAAGTATACGTTGATAGCAATAGAGATAACGCATATTTAGGAAGAAATGTTACTACTTCTAGCAGCGGATATATTAATCTTACAAACACGTCGAATCCAACAAGTACAACTTCGCTAAATACAACTGAAAAAATATCTGGAAAGGTTTTTGTGTTAACATTTGTATGTGATTTTGTTTTTTCAAGCGATTTTGTTAAAAAACTTTTCGCCGGAGGATCAAATACAGTTAACGGTAAACGTTTTCTTATATGGGGTAGGGGAGTCGGAGTTTGCGATTAATTTCATTCTTATTGATTAAATTAAACGAAAATTATTGCTATCTTTAAATAATTCTCTTAGTAGCAGATTATTAAGATTATGTCCCGGACAAAAAGCGTCGTATCTTCCGATAATTTCACATTGAGAAAGAGATAAATCCCCGATTATATCTAAAATTTTATGCCGAATCGGTTCATTGGAGTATCTTAGACCTTCGGGATTTAACGCCTCTCCTTTATCATTAAATACAACTGTATTTTTCATGGAGGCTCCTATTGCGAGATTGTTTTTTCGTAAATACTCCACTTCTGAAAAAAATCCAAATGTTCTGGCACCTGCAATATCATTTTTGAAATTATCACTGAACGAATCATATTGGAATGGAATTGTATTCAAACCTTTTTTAGTGTAATCACAATCTATCCGAATTATGAAATGATCTGCGGGTGATAATGAAGCCCATCGTTCAGAATCTCCAATTTTAACTTTTTTTAAAATCTGAATTTGCTTTTTTTTTGCGTTCTGTTCTTGAATTCCTGCTTTTAGAATAGCGGTTGTGAATGGTAACGCACTGCCATCTAGAAAAGGTATTTCTGTACTATTTCGTAGTTTGACTACGGCGTTTGTAATACCAAGAGCATAAAATGCAGCTGAGATATGTTCAACAACAGATATAGTTACTCCAAAATTATTGCTGATTCTTGTACACATTCTTGTATCGGATACATTATTATAATTTGCGATTACAATAGAATTTTCATTATCATGCGGTTCAGCGATAAATATAATTCCGGTGTTTGGATCCGCTGATTCAATAATTATTTCACAAGTTTTTCCGCTATGAACTCCGATTCCGCTTAAAGTTATCGAAGTTTTGATTGTCAGCTGTTTCATATTCTTTATTCCAATATCGATATTGATTTTTTCTGCCTTTTATTATAAGCCTTATATCATATTATCATTTATAATAATACGGAGAAAAATATTATGCACTCATCAGACGCAAACAAACTAAAACAGTATATAGAAAAAATAGAAAATCTTGAAGTTGAAAAAACAGAAGTGCAGGAGCAGATTTCTGAGGTATTCGGTCAAGCGAAATCAGATGGGTTTGATACGAAAGTTATGAAAAAAGTTCTGAAATTGCGAAAAATGACAGCTGAAGATCGTGAAACGGAGGATTTTTTGCTTGATACCTATATGATGGCTCTCGGAATGATTCCTGAAGATAGCAGAGCGCAAGATGAACAATAGTAACAACGATAATCAGTTGGCATTGAGATCTACAAATATTTTGATACCTCATGGTTTTTTCAGCAAAAAAGGCGGAAAAAGTGTTGGACTATATGAATCGTTGAATTGTTCGTATTATGTAGGGGATTCTTCTGAAAATGTTAAGGCTAATCTTGATATAATCAAAAATTCTTTATGTTCCGATAATGTTGAATCAAAAATAATTACACCGAAACAAATTCATAGCAATATATGTATTGAAGTTCGTAAGGATAGTGAAAACGGAATTGAATGCGACGCTATGGTTACGAAAGAAAAAAATATTGTAATTGGGGTTTATACGGCAGATTGTGCTCCGATTTTATTTTTTGATCCTGTCGGTGAGGTTATTGGAGTTGCTCATGCGGGATGGCGTGGAGCTGTCGGAGGAGTAATAGAATCAACAGTGGCAAAAATGCTGGAATTAGGAAGCAATGCACAAAATATTTTTGTAGCTATTGGGCCATGCATTGGGAAAGATAGTTATGAGATAGATGACGATTTTAAAAAGAATTTTTCAGGGAGCGGAGACTGTTTTTGTATTGTAAATTATCGTTTGCATTTTGATTTATCAAAATTTTGTCTCAAAAAATTAATTGCTGCCGGTATAAAAGATACAAATGTAGAAATTATTGATGTAGATACTTATGCTAATGTGAGTGACTATTTTAGCTACAGATTTGCAAATCAAAATTCAAATGGTGTTTGTGGACGGCAGATTTCAGCTATCTGTTTAGTTTAACATTCTTTTTAATTTTTTGATGTAGTGTAATGCGTAGCTTATTGTTATGTTGTAGTCGGAGTTATATATATGAAAATTTTGTGTACGAGAAATTCAAAAAATCTTGCGAAAAGTGTTGCTGAGAAATTGGAATTGCCATTGGTTATACCGAATATCAGGCGTTTTTATAATCAAGAAATTTGCGTTTCTGTACAAGAACAAATAGGGTATGCAACTGTAATTGCTGCAACGGAAACAGATAACGATTGGATTGAGCTCTTTCTTCTTTTAGATGCATTGCGAGCGGCAAAAGATGTAACATTATTACTTACCTATATGGGATATTCACGACAAGATCAGCAAAATCCTAATGAATCTATGGCAGCACGTATGTTTGCAAAGCTTTTGGAAACGACGAATATATCCCGATGCGTTTTAATCGATAATCATAGTGAGCCGTTGCTTCGTTTGCCAACTCATCATATTAGTGCCAGAAGTCTTTTCGAACAAGATATTACGGACAAATATACTCTGGATCAAGTCGTATTGGTTTCTCCTGATTTAGGCGGAGTTCGTCGAGCATATGATATGTCTCGTTCTTTGAGGTGTGATTTTATTATTTGTAATAAAGCAAAGACAGTGTTCGGTGAGTTAAAACGAATTGATCCGATAGGTAGTGTAAAAGATAAATTATGTATTTTAGTTGACGATATGATTGATTCAGGTTCAACAATTTGCCATGCGTCTGAATCTCTAATAAGAGCAGGCGCTCGTGGGATAGTCGCATATTGTACACATGGAGTATTGTCCAAAGGAGCGATCGAAAGGCTTAGTAATTCTGATATTTCAGAAATAATCTTAACAGATACTATTCAAAAAGATATAGTTTTTCCGTCTAAAATAAGAAAAATATCAATTGATTCATTGCTAGTTGACTCGATTCGTAGTATAGTACTGCCGATTTGTTGTGTATCATAACGCAACTATATGAATTTTTTATATTATTTCATAAAAGGGAATTGTACGGCGATGGCTACAGTTGTTTTAGAAGCGAGTAAAAGAGAAAATGTTGGAACAGGTGCTTCGAATAATTACAGAAAACAAGGGGGAATTCCTTGTGTAATTTATGGAGATGGTAAAAAGCCTGAGCCTATTTGTATCCAGAAAGAGTTGCTAGATAAATATGTGCATAAAAGCAATTTCTTCTCTACGGTTTTTGAGATTAATGGCGTTGATAAAAAAGGACAGAAGTTTGTAGCTAAGGATGTTCAGTTCCATCCTGTTACGGATCGTCCTATTCATATCGATTTTTTGAGAGTCAGTAAAGGTAGTAAAATTACTGTTCGTGTCCCATTAAGTTTTGTAAATGAAACATTGTCTCCGGGATTAAAAAACGGAGGTGTTTTAAACGTTTTGGTTCATGAAATAGATGTCGTTTGTGATCCTGAAGAAATTCCTGAGGATATTAAAATTGATTTAACAGGTTTTGAATTTCATCATACAGTGCATGCGAATGATGTAAAATTGGAGAGTGGTATAACATTACCTGCTGGAAATAGGAATTTTACGATTGCTACAGTGGTTGCGCCTACGATTATGAAGAGCGATGATACTGCGGCAGCTGGTGCGGATGCTGGAACAGGGGATTCCTCTGCGTCAGCTCAGACAACGGCAGCTTCTTAATTATATAAAAGTTTGTTGTTTAAATAATGGATGATTGCAGTATATTTGTTGGTTTGGGAAATCCTGGAGCGCAATATAGCGGCAATCGTCATAATGTAGGATTCATGATAATAGACGCAATAGCTGAGGCAGTTGCGTCTTCTTTTTTTAAAAAAATTTCATCATTATTAGAAACATCATCATTTTCATTAAAAGATAGAAAAATATTACTTGCTAAACCGCTTACTTATATGAATCTTTCAGGAAGGGCCGTTCGTTTTTTGTTAGATTTTTATAAAATAAAATCAAGTTCCGTTTATGTTTTTCATGATGATATTGATTTGGAATTTGGTCGTATAAAAATCAAAAAAGGCGGAGGAAATGGTGGGCATAATGGGCTGAGAAGTATAGATGCGTTAATCGGAACAGATTATTGGAGAATTAGAATTGGTGTCGGAAGACCCAGAGAAACGTCTATGGTTGCGTCATATGTTTTGCATGATTTTGAATCAGATGAAGCTATTGCTATTTCCCAAATAGCTTCTAAAATTTCAGATAATTTGTCTCTTCTTTTGAGTGATCCGAAAAAGTTAGAGCAGGAATTAAATAAAAAATGAAAAAATTTTTCTGTCGTTCTTTAGAAGATACAAAAAATGCGGCTGAGTATTTTGCGAACTTTGCAAAAGAGGGACAGTGTTTTTTACTCATCGGTGATTTGGGTAGCGGAAAAACAACTTTTTCTCAGTTTTTTATAAAGCGATTAATGCCTACTATCGATTATATTTCAAGTCCGACATTTACGATTGTTCAGACATATGAAGATGAGCAAAGAGAAATTTGGCATGTGGATTGCTATCGTTTAAAAAATGAAGATGAGTTTTTTGAGTTGGGGTTATCAGAAGCTATCGAACGTTGTATTACCATTATCGAATGGCCTGAAATAATTAAAGAATTTCTTCCGGAAAACGCTATTGAGATAAAATTTCAAGCTCATTCGGATGGATCAAGAGATATTATTTCAAATATAGTATGATAGAAAAAAACATTGATTTCGTAGAAAAAAATGAACGAATTCAATGTTTCTCAAACGTAATTAAATTGTTATATATCTTCAGTCGTTATTGATGTGAAGAAGATGAAGAAGAAGATTCTTCTTTGTCTTGTATATTGCCTTTTTCCATTTCGCTATTTAAGCTTTGTATTTCTTTTGATGAAGAAGATACGGATGAATTCTTGGCATCTGTTTTTTTTATGGATGATATTGCCGCTAAATTGTTTGCGGCATTCTTTTTTATTTGTTTTGCTACTTTTTCTATTTTTTCTCGTTTTGATAATTGTCCACTCATGACTATCATGTTATATGCGATTCGTTTTAGTTTTCTTTCACCGCAGTATTTATGGGTTTTCGGAAGAAAGGCTCCAAATCCTGCGGCTACACCACTTACAGTTGCTAATGGAACGGCGGCTTTTTGAAAAACATTTGCGAATACAGCGCATATAACAACGGTTAGATACGCAAAGTTTCGTGAAGTGCCAACAAGCCATTCAGCAAATCCCCAGCCGTTTGTAACCCAATCATATAGACCGGTTTTAATAGGGACATTAAGGGATATTGCTTCCATATCAGCTTGTGCGATCTCATTTTCAGAAAGAAGTTTTTCAAGCAATTTACAGCTTTCTGTCGCTTGATCTAAATTGTCGTGTATACCGAGTGATTCGAGCAAAGGAGTATAGTCTCGTTCACGGTTAGAAGGGGAGACGGTAATAACATTTATTTCATTTTGATTCGATGATGATAAAACTGATGATTTTAATGTAGAAGAGACAGAATTTTCTTGTGATATCATTTGTAATTGAGGAGCTGTATTATTATTTTGTTCGACTTCTTCAGATAGTGAAGGTTCCATCGCATTTGCTGAGGATATTAATATAAGACTTGCGATCAATGCTTTTAAGCTAACAGATACTTTCATTGTTATCTCCTTTTTGTAATTTATATACTATGAACAAATAAAAGACAGAATTACCAGAAATATGGGCTAATAAAATAGTCTACTCGGACAGGATGATGTATTATTATATAACAATATTATTAATATTTGATTAATTTTACAAAAATAAATTATCTTTTTTTATTAATTTTTGCACATTTACTTTTTATTAACTAGTTAGTGGTAGTACAATAGTATGGCGTTTTTTACACGTTGTTTTTTTGTGTTGTAATGGATTTGAAATGTCTACTAGTAATTTTATAACAGCAAATGATTTCTATGGGAAAAAGGTACTTGTTCGTGCGGATTTAAATGTTCCAATACAAAATGGGGTTGTACAAGATATATCTCGTGTAAAAAATCTTAAGGAGACAATTAGTTTTTTAAGAAAAGGGCACGCAAAAATTATTTTAATGTCTCATCTTGGAAAGACAAATCAAAAAAATGATGAACAAAGTTTGAGGTTGGTAATAAATGCGTTATCCAAAGAATATAAATGTAATGTCGTATTTATTGATGATTGTTTAAGTCAAAATGCTGATGAAATAATTAATAAATCCTCATTTGATGATCTTATTTTATTGGAAAATCTTCGTTTTTATAAAGAAGAAGAAATGTGCGATACTGTTTTTGCTGGAAAATTAGCGCATCTTGCAGATTTTTATATTAATGAGGCATTTTCTGTATCACATAGAAAACATGCGTCTGTTTACGAAGTTCCAAAATTTTTACCTCACGCTCTTGGACTCGCATTTGTAAAAGAAATCAGTATAATCGATTATTTCTTGAATAACGCAAAGTCTCCAAAAATGAGTATCGTAGGAGGCGCAAAATTATCTACAAAAGTAAAATTACTCAAGAATTTAGTGAAAAAGGTGGATAAGCTTGCTCTCGGAGGTGGAATCGCCGGTGCGTTTCTGGCTTTTCAAGGAAATACGATTTTAAGTATATCCGCTCAAAAAGAATTTGAGAAAGATGTAATTGAGATAATAGGAAATGCGAAAGAATACGGATGTGAATTGATATTTCCGGAAGATTTTTGCGCATTAATATCTGAAGATAAGGAAAACTCAATAATAACGTCAGATGATGTAAATGCGTCAATATTTGATATAGGGCCGAAAAGTGTAGAGATCTTTATAAAACATATTCGTGAAAGTTCTACGGTATTATGGAATGGACCGGTTGGTTTATTCGAAAAACCTCCGTTTGATTATGGAACACGAATGATAGGTGAGGAAATCGGCCGTTTGACTCGCGAGGGAAAACTAATGTCCATTGTCGGAGGTGGAGATACAGCGCATGCCATGAATAAATTTAATATTGCGAAAGATTTGACATATCAATCAACTTCCGGCGGTGCGTTTTTAACGTATCTAGAGTGCAGTAAATTACCCGGTATGAGTTCCATGAAAGATGCTTTAATTCTGAAGGAATAAGTTTTAATAAACAAAAATTTAATAAACAAAAACTTTGAATACAACAACAGAACTTATTAAAAATCAATAAAATTTTTCTTTTTGGGGTTTATTTTTTGGATAAATGTTGTACTATTACTACATTGGGTTTATTACAATGTATGAGGTAGATTTGAAAAGTCAGGGATTTATAAAAAAGTATAGATATTTGTTCGGCGGAACATTTTTTTGCTTGGCTTATCTTCCTACATTGATGAATTTTGTATCGACTGTGAAATATCCTCTGGAACAGCAAGTTGTTGCAAATTCGACTGCATTACCTCTCGAAGTGACTATAGATACTGTCGATAATGCGATTTGGAATAACTATAATGGTAATTTTTTACTGACACAGCATACAAACGATGATTTTTCAGATTCTTTAGGTGAAATTTCTGATTTGGATGTTAAAGAAGAAACATCTTTAGGAAAAGAAATTTCTGATGAGCTTGTTAACAAAGTATCTAAGCTTACTGTAAAACTAGCGGCTAAAACAAATAAGAAAACTACGGTAAATATTCCGGGATATAATGTGGCGACTTTCGCAAAAGGGGAAATCCATTCTAATTTCTATGTTGATGCAAGAAAAATGGGAATACCCGCAAATGTCGTTGATACGGTAGTTAAGACATTATCAAGAAAAGTTAATTTTAAGCATTCTTTAAAACGTGGTGATAAATTCGAAATTATTTACAGCAGTAAAAATATGCTGTATGCCAGAATTATTACTAAACGTTCTAATATTGCGGTTTATAAATTTTCAAAAGGCAAAAGTTCAGATTATTATTTTTCAAATGGAGAGCGTTGCGTTCAAACTGACAGAAATTCCGGATTTGGACAACCGTTGTTTGGACGGCTTTCCGTTTCAGCTCCGTTTGGATGGAGAAAACATCCGATTACCGGCCGTTTTCATAGCCATTCAGGAGTTGATTTGCGTGCCACATATGGGACTCCGGTACATGCGATATATGATGGCGTAGTTAAACGTGCGTCGCCGTATGCCGGTTATGGTAATTGTATCGATATACAGCATGTCGGTGGTTATTCAAGCAGATACGCTCATTTGAGTCGTTATGCTGTTAGATACGGTGCTCGTGTTAGAAAAGGGCAGGTAATAGGTTACGTCGGAGCTACAGGAATGGCTACCGGAGCTCATTTACATCTGGAATTGGCTAAAAATAACCGTGTCGTTAATCCGTTGAGCGTAAAAATGATTCCTGAGCAAAAAACGGTCGTTGCGAATCGTCAGCAGTTTGAGTTTTTTAAAAGGCAAATTGATAATACGCTGAAGAAAGTTCAGAAATAAGCTTTACTTTAATCTCTGATTTGATCTACTACAAAATCTCTTTTTTGAAGGTGTATTTTTATTTTCTTCCATGCGGAAGGAATAACATAGATATGTTCTCCTGGAGTACTGTAAGTAACAAATATAAAACCACATAAAGCAGCTAGTCCTTCTTTTTCGTATAATTTACTTATATCATACGTTCCGGCATCTTTTTTGGCTTGTCGTGTCCATTGTATAACAGCGATTTTATCATCAAATTTTTGCTTAAAAAAACCATTTTCATAGTGATCTTTAAATGTAGCCGCTGTTTCTCCTTGAAGAATTGCCAGAAGATCTTTGTCATAGCATGCAACAAAATATATCGAGACTCCGCTGTTTTCGTTTACGTCCTCATCTACCAAAATACTGACTTCTTCGACTTCTACATTACTCGGAGATGAAAAAATACCTCCAAAATTTAATAAACTATCATCTTTTAAATTTTTTACAGAGGATGCCGCTGATAATCCCATAACACCTGTTTCAAGTGGCGTTGATTTCGTTTGTTCAATATTTTTTATGCAACAACAAAATAATAATATTGTATATAAAAATATCCTATACAAAGTATCCACCGTTACTATTACAATAAGCAGTAATAACAATAAATCGTAAATAAATACCTAAGATTTTCAATTTTTGATTTATCTTTGATATTATGATTCGAATTTTAATTTGTGTATTTTCAAAAGAATTAGTTGACAAATCATACGCTAACAATTTATTATATGTCTGTTTTCTTCTGGAGGGGTGGCCGAGCGGTCAATGGCAGCAGACTGTAAATCTGCCGACGGAAGTCTACGAAAGTTCGAATCTTTCCCCCTCCACCATTTCTTTTGTAAATAACTGCATTTTTGAATTTTTCTTATGTAATACAAGTATTTTGAGAGCCTTTGTAACAGAGCTTTTGCAGGCTTTTACATTTGTATTTAATGCTAATTTAATCTAATTTGTACATTCTCCAAAGCGTAAAAATGTTCTCCAAATACCCCGAAATTCTCCAAATCATGTACACTGGAGAATCTTGTTAGTTTACCTCGAATATGAGGATTAAACGCAATTTCTATAAAATACGCCTTAATTTTTCCGCAACTTTCGATCGGGGTAGCGGATGATACTAAAAACAGGAATGAGATTTTCGCTGATATTTTAGGCATTAGATGCGATGTTAGTTCAGAAAATTTAATAATAGCCTTGAAAAAGTTTTGAATTACGAAAATGCAATAAGCCTCAAATTACAGAAATTTCTAAAATCATAAGGAGTTCGAATCTTATCCGTAAAGTAGTGCAAAAGCGAATCATTATATCGAGATGCGAAGTCTCTTCCAAGTTTCTTCTCTGCGCTTTCCCACGGCTAATTGTGGAAGCCATGTTTTAGCAAAACTTTAAATTAGCGACGCCTTTTCCCTTCCGTTGATCTCTATGCAGTTCACATAATGTTTTTAATTAACGCTTTTTAATGTATCGCTCAGTACCAGACATTGCTATCCAGTACGATACTCCCATTTGGTGGAATTAGACAGCCTCCACCAGAGAACCTCCCTCTTTCCTTCTTTGGTGCACCACAAAATACGCACTCAAAATTTCTGCTTTTGCTGCACTCGGAGCAATCACGTGGTCACGCAGATAACAACCAATGAACTCTAATCGACTAATACGCCCTCATTTCAACCTTACCTATTTCGTCCTCAAAGCGTACCTATCTAAAAATCCGGTTTTAATTGAGCAGACATATACTTCATATATGTTTGAAGAAGTTGTTGATTGATATGTGAAAATAAAGAAGACTCAATCAGTTTGCTTGTTTCGCTGATAATATCTGTCTTCATTCCTAAATAATTTTGTGCAAAAACACATTGATACATCCTAATTAACATATTTAGTGTGATTAACTTTGAATCTAATGCATATGCAGCTGTAAGATTACGTCTTACTTTTTTCATCTTATTCCCTATTGCCATATCAAAATAATCTTCTGATACGGAAAAACTTTCAGAAAACTGTGATGGAATTTCCATTTGTTGAAATAGTAAACTGATCCCCCTGGGAGAAAGTAATTTTTCATATTCAGCTTTTAATTCAAGTACTTTTGTTTCATCAGTTAAAGAAGAAAATTGTGCGTCAAATCGTACATCTGTATCTATTACTACTTTTTTTACTTTTGAGAAGGGATCATGCCTAGTCCATGAGTTTTCATATTCTTTTGTAGATACGACAATAATAGACTTATCTATGGAATTTATTTTTTTTACAATAGTATCTTCACATACAGGGCACATATCTCTTGTTGTAAATAGAATAGAAGGAATAGATGCACCTGTTATATGACAATAGTAAAGGAAAGCGGTTTCTGAATGAGCATATTGTTTAATACCATTTACTAATATTTCATCAAAATATTTCTTTATCTGAACAATGTCCCCAATTGTCAAACTCAAAATTTTTGTTTTACAATTATCGATTAACTGTATTGCTTCAGAATCGTCTATCTTTCTAATTTTATTAATAAAATTAACATATTCTTTTAATCTATCCATATATGTTATAAAAATTTTTTGATAATCAAGAAAACCTGAAGATAATTTAGCCAAGCAGATATGATACTTGTTTGCTATCTCAATGGCATGGGCATCTAATACAGAAGGGGTAGTTGTTATTGTCGACAATACTGTTTTTTTTATCGATTCATAATCATTCATTGTATTTACATATTCTAGAAGTTTTAAAAACTCATCTTTCGTTAGAAGGATTTGAGGCAAACATAATCCTTTGATTTTTATTGATTGTTTAGCTTTTGTATCATTAATAATCTCCGGTATAGCAACAGGATATAATCCACTTACTACGACAATGTTATTTTCTAACTGATTCGTATACAATACGTTTCTTGTGTCGCATGAAGGAATCTGAGTGATTGTTCTGTCAAGTATAGTTCCAATGTTATAATGATTGATCACAGTTCGTTTTTGCTCGAACGTGCATTTTGAAAAAGGGAAAAAACAACAAAACGATTCCGTAGCTTTAAAATTGAACAAACCAATCGTAAAAACAAGAAAAATATAAAACAGCTTGAAAGTCATTTTATTCATCTTCTTCTTCCCATCCACCTAATCTTGTTTTTTTACCAGAAAAATGGCTCACTAAAATTTTTTCTAGTGTATCTATGCTTTTAGATAGTTGTGAAAGATTTCTTTCATCACATATAGAATCAAATAATTCTATAGCAGGAGTATATTTTTCAGTGAATAGGGTAATCATAATTTCCGTTCCAATACGAGTTTGCTCACTAACACCGCTTTTTAATAATTCTTTAGCTTTATCAAAAGCGAAAGATGAAGTCATTGGAACTGTATATGACGGCCTTTCTGGATTTTTAACATAAACTATAGGTTCTGCATTTAATGTACTCCAATTAATAAAAACACCTTGATCGGGAGACACAAGATGATCCATGCAAAATGATGAACTACTCTTAAAAAAAAATATCAGGGATAAAAAACAAAACAGCCTATTCAAATTTTCAATCAGCTTCATAATAAACTTCGCAAAATAAAAAAATACAACCAATTTGTAGTATAATATAAGAATATAGAAAAATCCACTGTATTTAGTGTTGTATTAATTCATAATACGTGAGACACATTCTCTGTATTTTAATCTCTAAGGGGCTAATTCCCCGTCGCTTGCGACGCAATGAAGGTATTTATCTTTGAAATTCCACTAAATACCCCGCTGCTTGCGGCGGGGATCCTTTATTTTTTTGTTTGATTTTCAGTCGATTATTCGTCTATTAATGATGTATCTGTGTCAATAAATTAGCTCACCCAATAAACCATTTTTCTTGATCCTTCCAAAGCAGAGAAATTTTCGCACGCAGTATATTTTGAGTCGAGAGATGTTTTGGCAGATACCCTTCCATAATTAATCTCTTGATTTTAGGAAATAATATGTTAAGTCGCAGAACATCGCTTAAATACTGTCTGCTGATATTGTTTAATTTGCAAAACTCCTTAAACAAAAGTTCCGGATTTTCTCTCAGACGTTTTTCCATAACATATGCTTTCGCAAGCAGTTTCGACAGCGGCGTTACTACGTAGTAATCCTTCGGATGCATGAAATATGTGTGACTGCCTGATTTTTTCTTGCAGATTTTGAC